>CAKZUM010000448.1 GCA_937921525.1 uncultured Saprospiraceae bacterium | reverse complement strand
CGAAGACAGGACCTTCCGAAATCTTTTTATAGGGATGGAGCCGTATATATAGTAAAAAAAGAAGTTGTATTGAATGATTATTCCTTATACGGCGATAAAATAATACATCACATCCTACAGCATTCTCCTAATATCAATATTGATACAATGGACGATTGGAAGGAAGCAGTAGCTTATGCAAAGGAAAATTTAACGAGTAATGAGTAACAGCAATACCGATATATGTTATGTAATATCTCATGGCTTCGCCGCTAGGATGTTGTTACAAACTGGTTTAATCAAACGATTAACCGAGCATGGTAAGCGTATTGCTATTGTCACTCCTGATCCCTCAGACGAAAATTTGAAGGAGCTACACGCTAATCCTTTGGTGGATATTTATAATCCCGAAATAGAACTAAGTATCTGGGATGATGATTATGGGGTGAAGCGGATGTACTACTTAGAAGACATAAGAAACAATCCTGTTTTTTGGGAGAAACATTTATATAGTATATGGTATAGTAAATCAAAGCATCCTTGGAAGCGGATTCGACCTTTTATTTACTACCCTATTCATCGACTCATAAAATATTTTCCTAGCATTAGAGATCGTTTTAAAAAGTCTGAAAGCAAATATCTATATTCAAAAAAAGCTAGTGAGCTTGTCGCTAAAATAAAACCGAAAGTACTAGTCTCTACTTATCCTATTAATTTTTTAGAGGCAAAGTTTTTGTTTGCAGCTAAGGAACAAAAGATAGAAACCGTCATTCATTTATTGAGTTGGGATAATATCACCAGTAAAGGAATTTTTCCAGTAATCCCAGATCAATTCATTGCTTGGGGACAAGTAATGTTTGACGAATTAAAAGAATATTATGGTGCTGCGGATCAAAATATTCACATTTGTGGAGTGCCTCATTTTGACAACCACATCCGTGTAAAACAGCAACCAAATTATAAACCTCTGATTCAACAACTAGGATTAAATCCAGAATTTCCTTACTTGTTTGTGGCTATGAGTTCGCCTCGTTTTGCGCCTTATGAAATAGAGATCGTGGAGTGGTTAGCGGAAGCTATTCAAAAGAATGAATTTGGAGTAAAAATGCAATTAATTGTAAGGCCTCATCCACAAAATGTTCAAGGAAGTCTTGCGGATAAAAAATGGATCAAGCGATTAGATGATTTAGTAAATGATCAAGTAGCGATAGATTATCCGCAACTGGTCAGTAGTAAAGTGAGATGGAGTATGCGAAAGACAGACATGGATCGCTTATCTAATTTACTAGCAGGCTGTAGTGTTTGTTTGAATTCAGGATCTACTGTTTCCATTGATGCATTGATGTTAGATAAACCTGTATTGCTCACTTCTTTTGATGGAGATAAGGAGTTATATTATTGGAAATCTGCAAGGCGTTTAATTGACTATCCACATCAAAAGAAATTCGTTGGACTGGGCGGTGCAAAAGCAGTCCATTCTTATGAGGAGTTAGAAGAAGCTATTCAAAAATATATCGCAGATCCTAATCACGATATAGCCAAAAGAAAAAAGGCATTAGCTATGGAATGTTATTTGAATGACGGACAATCTACTAATAGAGTAATAGATGCAATGCTGCAAGTTCTAGATAAAATGGCTTTGGTAAATGCATAGCAAAGCAATCGAAATAAATATCAATCAATTATTGATAACTGCTTTTTGCTGTTATGCATTTGCTATGCCCTTTGAACTTTTATTGGAAATATATTTCAATATTAAAACAATTTTCAAACCATTTAGAATTTGTTCTATTGTTATCATTGGGTTATATCTAATCCAAGTAGTCAAGCAAGGATTGTTGATAGATACTAGGCATAGAGTGGATTTAATATTCTATGGAGTTTTTTTTTATGGATTACTTATTTCTTGTGTCAAAATGATAAGTGACCTATTTGATATGAGTCTATTTATCAATGATACTTTTCAATTTGGATTGCATGTAGCTACTTTTTTTATTTTTAAAAATACACCTATATCAACAAAGAAACGTCTATTGATATTGAAGTGTTTTATAGCAGGTATTTGTATCAATGCCTTTTATATATTTTCCTTGTTTACCTATTATCAAAGAGGTCGACATTCTGGATTTACAGACAATCCCAATTATGCTGCATTAGGTATCGTAGTGGCGATTGTTTATTTCTTTTTGAAATCAATACATACAAAGCATCAATCTACTCAGATAGGCTACTTGTTAGCGGCTGTTTTCTTAGTAGGAGTTTCTAGTTTTACTGGTAGTCGGACAGGGTTTATTATGTTGTTGTTTGCTGGTTTATTTTTGTTTTTATTTTCAAGCATTCGACAAAAACTCATATTGGCAATATTGGGTTGTTTCTTGGCGATTGGTGTTGTGCCGCAGTTAGATGGAACTACTTTCAAAGGCGCTACCCTTTTATCAAAACGATTGAATAGAACTATTGGAGGGGAGGAAGATGTTCGCTTAGTCGTATGGCGAGGCGTATTTAAAACTTTAGAACAAGAAGGATATGAAGGGATGGGCATTGGGCAGTTTAAAGCAAAGTTTCCGAAATATTTTAATGCGGAACCTAATGAGTTAATCGTGGCAATGGTCGCATACGGGTATCATTTATCTCCTCATAACGACTACTTAGCAATATTGGCGGATTATGGATTACCCAGTTTACTTTTATATATTCTTTTCTTAGCTATCCTACTTATGAAATTATTTCAAGAGGTAATTAGGGGGGCAGAGGTTCATGAAGAAAAGATGTTAGCTCAGTTTAGTTTTATTGTGTTCCTATGTATCATACTCTTTGGAATGGCTAGTGAAAATTTTCAGCATCAGCTATATTGGTTCTTACTGATGTTTACGACGAAACGATTTTACGATTAAAAAATCAAGTATAAAAATGGCAAGTATCAGAAGAAAAATAAAAGAAGTGTTGAGTCAGAAATGGGTGCCATCTATTTTATTTGAACAATATTTCCATTTTCAGAATAATAAAAAGCGGCAACAATTACTAGCGGCATTAGACAGTGACATCCCATTAATTGACCTCATCGGGAAAGGAGAAAAAGTACATTGGTCGGATAGAATAAAAGAGGTCACTAAATGTCCTGATAATAAAGATATTGAGTACCACCAACACGCAGGGCAATTGATAGATGGGCATATTATTATGCACAATGGATTAAAACTCGATCCAGCAAGTTACTATGGTTATGGGATGTTGGAATTGTTGCGAGCTAACAAGGGCGTACATGAACCACAAGAAGAAAAATTATTTCAAGAGGTGCTTAAAGTCTTGCCAAAAGATGGTAAAAAGACCATGTTAGAATTAGGGGCATATTGGTCTTTTTATTCTTTATGGTTTTTGAAAATGAATCCTACGGCTGCCTGCTATATGGTAGAACCAGAGCGACTGAATTTATTTTATGGTAAACAGAATTCCAATATAAATAAGTTAAAAGGTAATTTTATTCATGCAGGTATTGGGGATAAAGAAAGTACACAAAAAAACATAACGACTGTCGATGCAATTTGTAAGCGGAATAACATCCAATTCCTAGACATCCTACACTCTGACATTCAAGGCTTTGAGTTGGACATGTTGAAGGGCAGTAAAAAAATGCTATCCGAAAATCGGGTGGGCTATATTTTTATCTCTACGCATTCCAATGAGTTACATGAAGACTGTTATCAACACTTGCAAAGTAATTACGACTTCGAATTAGTTGCTTCTGCTAACTTAGATGAATCGTACAGTTGGGATGGTATTCTACTGATGAAAAATCCTAGTTATACAAAACTAGAACCTATTACTATTGCTAAGAGGAATTCCTTAGAAGCGGCGAAAAAATCAACATGATTAAGCCATTGACATCCTTGAGGTTCGTTTTTGCTTTGATGGTGTTTTCTCATCATATAGGTTTTGTTTTAGACGGAGAACAGGATAGCCTAAAGTGGCTATACACAAATATATTTTTTGAAGGTTTTATTGGCGTTAACTTTTTTTTTATACTGAGTGGTTTTGTCTTGGCGTACAACTATCAAGATAAGTTTGTAACTAATAATATTTCTAAACGCAATTTTTTTATTGCTAGAATAGCTAGAATATATCCATTGCATTTACTGACTTTATTCATTGCAGTGCCACTTTCGTTAAAAAAGATATGGCTTGGCAATAAGGTATATTGGCTAATACGTTTTCTAGCAAATTTAACTTTAGTTCAAAGTTATATACCTATAAAGTCTGTCTATTTATCCTTCAACAGACCTGCTTGGAGTATATCTGACGAACTGTTTTTTTATTTACTTTTTCCTTTTCTGGTGGTTGCCATTGCAAAGTTATTAAAGAAAAATAAATATGCTTGGTCTATTTTGTTGATAGGCTTTTTAATAGTGCCTATATCTATGTCATTGCTGCCCAGCGAATATTTTCATGCCATTTTCTATGTGCATCCATTTGTTAGATTAGCAGATTTTATTGTAGGAATATTGGTTGTCAAT
>CAKZUM010000447.1 GCA_937921525.1 uncultured Saprospiraceae bacterium | reverse complement strand
AGTCGCTACAAACGGATAACAGTTGTTCAAATCGCTGCCCATATTCTAAGTAAAGATCATACACTCGTTGAGAGTCAGAAGATGCTTCCTTAGCGTGAAAAACTTTTCCTATATGCGGTTCAATGGCAATAAACCCATTATAGTCATTAGCAATTAGGTCCTTCAGAATTGCTTTGGTATGGCCTTGTCCTTCGCCAGCAAAAGTATATTCTGGATCACCTTCTGTTTGATACATGATGCCATCCTTTATATGTACATGTGCAATCGCATGTTTGACTTTATGATAAAATTCCAAAGCATTTTGCCAAGGGTAAGTTGGTGGTTTAGAACGATCCCTTTGAAAGACAGGATTCCCTGTATCAAAAACCAATCTTAGTCCAGGCACTTCGTCTAATAATCGAAGCGTATGGTTTGCGGAAAAGCCACCCCAATTCATACAGTTTTCATGTAGGGCTTCTAACCCAGCCGCTTTAAATCGAGCTGTTATTTCTCGTAATCGCCGAAAGCGTTCTTGTTCAAATTGTTCTGCGCCCCAAGGGAATTGCGCATAAGACATAATACGAGCAAAGCGAACCCCTAGACGTTTCATTCTTGGAATACAACGGTCAATTTCTTGGAGGGTCAAATCCCAATCTGAATGAATCGTCTTAGACCAACTACCGATCATGGTTCCAAATTCGGCGACTTTTATATTAGCTGCTTCCAATTGTTCACAAACAGTTTGGAATTTATCTTCTGGCAAGTCATGTATATTCACCCCGTCAATCATTCTAGCGGAAAGATATTGCCATCCTAATGCTTTGCTTACTTTTATTTGTCCAGCTAGGTCACTAGCTGCTTCGTCTGTAAATCCTGTTAGTTTCATGTATTTGTATTTCTGTTACTACTCCAATTCCACCCAAGCCCCATCCTGCTTAGCACTCCGATAAATTGCATCAATTACTTGGACCGCTTTCAAGCCTTCTTCTCCTGTAACCAATGGCGATGTACCCGTTTCAATAGCACGGACAACATCCTCAAAATTGTGTCGGTGTCCATCGAAATTAATAGCGGATGGGTCGTTTGCCCCTAAGCCTTTGGCAGTACCTGCCATCAAATTGTTTTTAACAAAATCATCTTCTGGTATCGGTGTTTTAAAATCCCAAACTCTAAAAGACTCATCACTCATAAAGACAGAACCTTCGCTCCCACAAATATGTACTTCTGCTGGATGACCAGTAGAAGACCAGCAAGAAGTCGCTCCTTGAATCACGCCTCTTGCGCCACTTTTAAATTCTAGAATCGCCACAGCCGTATCTTCTACTTCGATCCCCTCGTGAATCAAACAAGTTGTGGAAGCAGATAATCTTTTGATATCTCCTGCTAAATAAATCAACTGATCTATCGTATGTATGGACTGATTCATTAATGCCCCTCCACCATCTAATTCCCAAGTGCCACGCCATGCACCAGAGTCGTAATAGGCTTGTGTTCGATACCATTTTATATAGGCATCGCATAAAGTTAATTGTCCAAAGCGTCCAGACGCTACTGCATCTTTAAAGACTTGTACGGCTGGATTAAAACGCCTATTAAAGATAGCTGCCAAAACCACTTTTTCTTCTTTACATACCTGAATCATTTGCTCAATTCGAGCAGGGGTGACTTCTAATGGTTTTTCGCAAATGATATGTTTTCCCGCTTTTGCTGCTGCCAAGGTAGGTTCTAGATGTGCACCCGAGGGGGTGGCAATGGTCACAATATCAATGGTTTCATCCGATAATAAATCAGCTAATTGAGTGTATGCTTTACAATTATATTTTTCAGCTAATGCTTTGGCTTTTTCTGCCTTACGGGCATAGATGCCGCCTAGCTGTCCGCTACGCATTGCTTGAATGGCTTGTGCATGAAAATTGGCGATCATGCCTCCACCTATGATTCCGAATGTTTTCATATTTCTCTTCTTATAAATCCAATAATACCAATCAATGCCAATAAGGGCAATCCGATTAAACCGACTAAACCAAAGGTATGGTCATATACATTAGCACTTTGGTATTTACCTAGCAATGCCCAAATGGAGGCAAAAGTAGCAATACCCGTAGCTCCGAACATTAATAAATTAACTAAAAATCTATTTTTTGGCAACTCCTTTCCTAAGGCTTTTTTGGAATTCATTAATAACAAAAATATTAAATAGGCAATAGGTAGCAGAGTAGTAGCAATGACCGATGCAGGAACTGCTAAAGCCGTTTTTGCTGCACCATTCCAAAGCAAAGGAGAGAAAAAACCAGCAATGGCTGGAATGACTGCCCCGATTAAAAAAAGCCTACGTTGCCCTGGTTGCCCAAAGGCTTCGCTTACCGCATATCCGTTCATCATCATATGTACAAGCATGGTACTTAGTGCCATTGCTAGGATGCCAATCCCAAAAATTAACTGCGACCAATTTCCTAAGAATGGTTCTAATGCCTTGGCCAAATCATTTGCATTTCGTTTGGCAAGCATAACGGAAAGATCTTTATCTACTTGTGGGGCAGCTTGTCTTAAACTGGCAATTTTACTTGCCTCAAAATTAGTGAAATTTGGATATTCCGATTTTAATCTTGTATCTAAAACTTGATGGTAAGCAGCTTCGCTAACATAGCCATCTTTTTTAGCGTGAAATTGTGAGGCGGTAGAAATAATTAAAGCAGAAGCACCTAAGATAAAAGGTATCAATAAACCTAATGCTAAGTCAAAGCGAGATAACTCCCGATGCTTTTTGACCCAAGCTTTTTTCATTAAAGAATAGGGTAACAAAAAAGTCATATTGATTCCGACAGCAGTCCCAAAGGCACCTATGATAATATTACGTTGACTATCGGAAATATAGTTATTCCAAAAATCACCATATTCTCCAGCAGCAGCAATACTAGCAGCATAAGAGGCAGTGGGACGGAATAAGGCAGAAAAATCTGGAATTAGTCCACCTAACAATTCACCCCAATTGATGGCATTATTCCACATCAAAACAACGACCACTCCCATAAATGCCAGCACAATAATAGCGACTAATATTTTTATAAAGGAATCAATAATTTTTGCTGCCTTGCCTTCTCCAGAGAATAAATAAATAAGAGAGAAAGCTACTATAAAAAGGATTCCTGTTATCAGAAATGGAGGCAGACTAGCCCCACCTAAATTCCCTTGAACTGCATCTGCCCCTAGGGCAAATTGGGCAGCACAGAATACCACATCCGCAATAATAGTCGCAATTAACCAACCCCAAGCTAAGATTGGTGAAACGTGTTTCTTTGCCAATTCAAAAGGACGATCTTCTATATCCTCCTTGCTTAAGGTAACGTAACTAATAGCAGATAACATGATAATACCACAGAGCATCGCCAATGGCTGTAACCATAAGAATTGATAGCCTCCAACAACGCCTAAATATAAAGCCCCCACTAAGGTACCGCCTCCTAAGGTTACAGCGGCTTGCACCCAACCCGGACCACTTAATTTAGTATAATAATATAGCTTACCGAAGAAATTTGCTTGTTGTGCTTTTTGGAATATTTCGTTTTGCATGATGTGTTAGTCGTCTGAATTTTTTCCTTCTCCTTTAATCGGCCAGGCCATTAATTCTTCTTCTGTAAATAATTCTTTGCGATCCGCCGTTTGTGCTCGTAGGTCTGTAATTACCTCCGTTTTAAAATTAAACCATTCTGGTTTGCTGGTAAATCCATTTTTTATGTAGGCAAGAATGTCATTTATTTTTTCGTCTGTTATATCTGGATTATGTTTCAATCCAGGCATGACTGCTGCCCCTTCATAAATCTCTCCATGAACGGTAATGGGACCTTGCAAACCATTGAGCATCACTAATGCTAAACGTTCAGGAGGTCCATCTACATATTCCGATTGGTATAGAGGTGGGGCTAAATTTTCTAATCCCTTTCCATCCATGCCATGACAAGTACCACAGTAAGTATTATATAGTAAGAAGCCTCTTGTTCTGTTATCTGTTTGATCGTGTGTGCTCATGACCAATTCTTTTTTATTACCTTTTGCTTTGTTTGCTAGTGCTTTATTTAAGGCTTCTGCGATATAGCTTTTTCTTTTTGAAGCCTTCAATGTATTTAACATAGCTTTTTCTTGTCCTCCAATACTGCTCATTAGGGCATCAGAAATTATAGGATCAGCTGCGTATTTTTCAATTAATGTATTAATCCATTTTTCTCTTTTAGGACTACTGATCTTTCCTAATGAATGCGCCAACTGCAGATGATATTGATGTTCAGTAGAAGCTAAGGCTTTTTCAAAAATAGGTAATAAACTTGCCTCATTTTCTTTAGTCAATAGTTTTTTTGCTAGAATGATTGCTTGTGGAAATATGCTAGAATTTGTTTTGGCAAGGCTATTCAAGAGGGCTGGTGAGAGTGTATTCATTCCGTCTAAAGTCCATAAGGCAGAGATTTGACCTAATGGATTTGATTCCGATTTTGCAATATCCTCTATAGCATTTATTAAGGTTTTGTCATTTGCAAAAACTAGTTTTTTCTGTGCAGTTATGCGTTGCCAAGCATTTTTAGATTGTAATAAGGGGACCCACTCTGCTAAGGACAACTTACTTAAATTAGGTCGAGTATTGATTGGTTTTGACTTACTTGTTACTCGATAGATACGTCCTAATAAAGGCAAAGTATCCATCCCTCTTTCAATAATAAGTTCCTTTAAATAGCTAGTCATATAGGCCCTATGCTGAATAATAGCCCTACGCATATCTACGATGTACAAAGCGCCATCTGGACCATTATTCAAGTTTACTGGGCGAAAGGTTTCATCACTGGAAACCAAAAATTCACTACCCTCACTAGTTGGTTTTGCTGACGTTTTACCCTCATTTGTTTCTAAGGAAAACCGTTTTACTAAATTAGCTTCTGGGCCACAGACAAAGACCTGATTATATAAGTCTTCTTTAAGTTGATCCCCTCGATAAATCAATGGACTACAGGCAGAGGTAAACTCCTTGATTTTGCCTTCCTCGTCATAGACGCCTTCACTATATCCTCGATTAACTAAGCTGGCGTATTTGGGATAGAGGCGGCGAGTTTTAGATAAATTCTGTCGCTCTAGGTTTTTACTTTCAAAATAAGGATTATCATTTACCTGATTGGGCATGACTAAATCTCCATAAATTGGATTACTATTATCATTATAAAATAAACGTCCGTGATCGTCACTTGTAATACCCCACTGTCCTTTTGAATAGGTCGCTTCTACTTTCCATTCTTCATTTTGATATTGGTATCGCCGATCCGATTTTGCACTATAAATCCAATTGTCAATATTATATAAAAGTCCATTGGGGGCATGTTCTATATTACCACCTAGTGCATACATGGAATCCACTAATTGCCGTGTTCCGGGCTGATCGTTTTCAATAGGAACCCACCATAGATTTGGCGGTTCGGCATAGAGTAACCCACCATGTATTAGCTCAATAGCACGGGGCAAGACCAAACCATCCAAGAAAACGATTTTTTTATCCATTATCCCGTCCTTATCGGTATCTTCTAATATGGAAATTTTGCCATCGGGAATATCTTCTCCTTCTCCATCAATATCTCTCATATAGCCAGTCATCTCTAATGTCCAGATTCTCCCTTTTTCGTCAAATTCAATTTCGACTAAAGAATTTAGTAGGGGTTCTGACGCTACTGCTTCGATTTGAAAACCATCTTCAATGGTGAATTCGCTGGTTAGATCAACCTGTTCTTCTGGAGTACAAGCAGCGAAATAGAAGGAGATGAAAAATAAGAAGATTGTTAATTTATTCATTATTAATTGGTCCTAGATTAATAGGCTTGTTCGACAGTAGTTGATGAGGCGAGCTGGAGTGAAATTAAACTTTGTCCATATCGTTCATCACGATTTCAGTTTAGAGCTTGTCTAAAATTTGTACGAACTGATTATCAATAGCTTAGGGTTTTGAGGAAGCATTAAAATTGTTGCCTAGCGAGCTAGGTGACTATTTTAATGCAAACTCAAGTTCCTAAGATATTGGTTATCAGGAAGTAG
>CAKZUM010000446.1 GCA_937921525.1 uncultured Saprospiraceae bacterium | reverse complement strand
ACTTTTAAGTAGTTGGTTGTGCTTGAAAAAAGTACGATCTACCCTTTTTCAGTTGATGGGAGTAAGCATGCTCATTTCCTTAATGGCAATTAGTGTAAATGCTCAATCTGTAGAAGGTACGGCATGTGACGTGCCTTCAGTCTTGGATTTAGATGATCCTTTTCCTCGTTCTGTAAATATCCCTCAATATGATGATTGCCCGACAGGATCGGATGAAAACTGTGCTCCATTACAGATTATTGGTGGTGGTGCAATGAGTGAAGATTGCTTTTTTAATGCAGCGACATTAGAAGCTAATGGTAGTACTGTAGTTAGAAATGCTGCAGGTGAAATCATTAGTGGTCGAACGATTGAAATTGTCCCAGATATAATCTTTTATTTATGTAAGTCTGGTGTAGGTTTAAAAACATCTGATGTTACTGACGCAGTAGTTTGTTGTGATTGCGAAGTACCAGTGATAACAGGTATGAGTTTTGTTGATCTTGGTTGTAATCCAAATTTATTAGAATCAGACGATGTAGACGATATTGTAGGGGATGTAGTAGCTACTTTAGCCAATGGAGAAACGATACCGGTTGAGTCAATGGATCCGGCTCCTTTTGTTTTTGTAGGTGCAGGATGTGAGCGTGGTATAATGAAAAGAATTTATAGTGCTACGAATGCTTGTGATGGGGAATGTGGCCCAACGGTTACTTTTGAACAAGAGATTAGATGGTCTATAGCATCACCTGAAGCACTTGTTGATTTTTGCCCAAGTGGGCCTATTACTGTTGAACCTAATCAACCTGATGCAGCATTTGTATCTACATTTGTAGGATCAAGATCAGCTGCTTTGGGTTATAATTGTTTAGCTAATAATTTGATGATTACGAATACAGCAGAAGCCGTTTCTTGCGTAGAAGGAGAGCAAATTGTTGAACAAACTTGGTCTGTTAGTTTTACGACTGAATGTGGAGAAGCTATTGATTGTGATCTTATTTATACTTGGACAAGAGAGGCAGTGGAATGTGATCCGAACTGTGAGGTATTAAATGCAGAAACTTGTATGTGTGAAGCAGTAGCAGTAGAATGTGATCCAAACTGTGAGGTATTAAATACAGAAACTTGTATGTGTGAAGCAGTAGCAGTAGAATGTGATCCAAACTGTGAGGTATTAAATGCAGAGACTTGTATGTGTGAGGCGGTGGCAGTAGAATGTGATCCAAACTGTGAGGTGTTGAATACAGAAACTTGTATGTGTGAAGCAGTAGTAGTGGAATGTGACCCGAATTGTGAAGTGTTAAATGCAGAGACTTGTATGTGTGAGGCGGTGGCAGTAGAATGTGATCCGAACTGTGAGGTGTTGAATACAGAGACTTGTATGTGTGAAGCAGTAGTAGTAGAATGTGATCCGAATTGTGAAGTGTTAAATGCAGAGACTTGTATGTGTGAGGCGGTGGCAGTAGAATGTGATCCAAACTGTGAGGTGTTGAATACAGAGACTTGTATGTGTGATGCCGTAGTAGTAGAATGTGATCCAAACTGTGAAGTATTGAATGCAGAGACTTGTATGTGTGAGGCGGTGGCAGTAGAATGTGATCCAAACTGTGAGGTGTTGAATACAGAGACTTGTATGTGTGATGCAGTGGTAGTGGAATGTGATCCAAACTGTGAAGTGTTGAATGCAGAGACCTGTATGTGTGAGGCGGTGGCAGTAGAATGTGATCCAAACTGTGAGGTATTGAATACAGAGACCTGTATGTGTGAGGCCGTAGCGGTGGAATGTGATCCAAACTGTGAGGTGTTGAATACAGAGACCTGTATGTGTGAGGCCGTAGCGGTGGAATGTGATCCGAACTGTGAGGAGTTAGATATGGCGACTTGTATGTGTGTACCAAAGGATGCGCCCGTATGTGATCCGAATTGTGAGGAGCTAGATGAAGAGACATGCGCTTGTGTTCCAAAAACAATTACATGTGGAACGAATGAAGTATACAATCCTTCCACTTGTGGATGTGATCCAGCTACTGTCAAAGATCCTTGTGAAGCAATCACAATTAGTGGAGCAAATGGTAATATCACCATTTCTAATTTGACAGCTGCTATTGAGATCGTAAAGATTTTTAATGCAAATTGGCAAACGGTTTATACCTGTAGTGCAAATTGTAATGATACCGAAATAATTCCTTTAAAAGATGGTACCTATTATGTAACTATTCAGCTTTTTAATCAGAGTTGGGGACAAATCTGTAGCATCAGAGAATATGTTACGGTTAGTGCTGGCGGCGATGATACAACAGGCGGCGATGATACAACAGGCGGCGATGACACAACAGGCGGCGATGACACAACAGGCGGCGATGACACAACAGGTGGCGATGACACAACAGGTGGCGATGACACAACAGGTGGCGATGACACAACAGGTGGCGATGACACAACAGGTGGTAGCTCCACTCAAGAATCTTGTGGAGAGGTAACTATTACATATGGAAATGGCCAAATTAATATAGAAGGTGCATCAGGGCAAGAATATTACTTCAAAGTGTTACCACGATTTGGAAAGTGGACTCCAGTATTAAATTGTGTTAGCAATTGTGGAAGTGTAGCTGAATTAAATGACTTGCCTTCTGGAGAATATTCTGTAGATGTGTGGACTAGTTCTTGGCAAAATGTATGTAGTACTATTATCGAATTAAATAATACATCAGGTGAGGATGAAACTAGTACATCAGGTGAGGATGAAACTAGTACATCAGGTGATGATGGAACCAATACATCAGGTGATGGAACCAATACATCTATATCAGAAACAGCAACTTGTGGTGAAACAACGATAACATATGGAGAAGGGTTAATCAATATAAAAGGAATTACGGGTAATGATTATCGCTTTAAAATTTTAAAACGTTTTGGAGATTGGAAGTCAGTTTTAAATTGTACGGGCAAATGTGGAGACGAAGCAGAGGTGGATGGTTTAGCATCAGGTAAATATCAAATTAGTGTTTTCGATGATGCTTGGTCAAAAGTCTGTGAGGATATAATCATTGAATTGAAATCTGGCTATGTGTCAGGTAGTGCAACTAGTAGAAATTTTGTTTCAAATACAAATACTATCACTTTAGCTAATCCAAATAGAGCGTATTCGATTTATCCTAATCCTGCAAAAAATGAAGTGTTTATCAACTTAAATACTTATGCAGGTCAAAAAGGTAGTATCCAATTATTGAATCAATTTGGACAAGTAGTACAGCAATTGGAGTACGATAAAATACCAGCAGAGACGCTTAGAATGGAATTGTTAGAAGTAACACCAGGTTTACATTTTATCAATATCAAACTAGCTAACGATAGTGTAATTACAGAGAAAATATTGATCCACTAGATTTATGAAAAAGCCTATTAATTAGATCCCCATTGACCTCGCTATTTTGGCGGGGTCAATTATTATAACCCCCTATTGACCTTGTCATTTTAATTATGGCAGGGTCAATTTTGTTATTTGTTATTTTCAATTTTCTTTAAATAAGCACTTAAGTCTGCTTTAATAGAAGGTGCTAAAATAAACAAAGCAAGTACGTTAGGTAAGGCTACCAAGAAGACCATTGCATCTGAAAATTTTAAAACAGAGTCTAACTGCACCATACAGCCCAACGCCACAAAGCAACAAAAGATAGCTTGGAATATCCTAGTGCTAAACAAATGCTGTCCAAAGATGTACGTCCAACCTTTTAAGCCATAATAAGACCAAGAAATTAAAGTGGAAAAGGCAAATAAAATGGCCACGATAGATAATGGGTAAACAGTCCATGCAGCAGTTTGCTCAAAAGCACTGGCAGTTAAGCTGATCCCTTGTACCCCTTCGGAAGTAGCAGCGGGATTGTAGACCGTTACTAAAATAACTAATGCGGTCACAGAACAAATGACTACTGTATCAATAAAAGGTTCTAGCAAAGCGACAAATCCCTCAGTTACTGGTTCATTTGTTTTAACAGCAGCGTGAGCGATAGAGGCAGAACCAATACCTGCTTCATTAGAAAATACAGCGCGCTTAATCCCTAGCAGCATTACACCGATCATCCCACCTTTTACGGAAGTAGGAGCAAAGGCTTCTGTAAAAATAGAGGTTAGTACGGAAGGTAACTTGTCTGCATTTAAAGCAATGATAATCAATCCAGATATTAGATATAAGATACCCATAAAAGGTACCATCTTACTAGTCACTTTGGCAATTCCTTTGATACCTCCAATAATGACGATGGCAACGATGGAGGCAATGATGATTCCGAATAACCATCCTTTATCTGCAAAATAACTGTCTGTCCCACCAGTAGCAAATACGAACTGCTCAAAGGCTTGATTGGACTGAAACATATTGCCAATTCCCAAACAACCAATGACAATCGCTATGGCATAAAAATAGCCCATTGGTTTAGCTAAAAAAGGCAAACCAATTTTTTGCATACTATCTTCTAAATAATACATTGGTCCTCCTGACACAGAACCATCTGCACTAATTTGTCGATATTTTACGCCAGCAATACATTCTACAAATTTAGTAGACATTCCCAAAAATCCTGCGACCGCCAACCAAAAGCAAGCTCCTGGTCCACCGATACTGATAACTATAGCCACGCCACCAATATTTCCAATACCTACTGTTCCCGATAGGGCAGTAGTGAGGGCTTGGAAATGACTGATTTCGCCTTTGTCCTCTTCTTTAGTAAAGTCCCCTTTAACCAAACGAATGGCATGTCGAAATCCTCTTATATTAATGAAACCTAAATAGATCGTAAAAAACAATGCAGCTATGGTCAACCAGATCACAATCAAAGGAATGTCTACTCCGCCAATAGAAATTGCATAAAAAATAAAAGTATCCAATGCATCTGCATATGGCGTAATAAAATGATTGATTGTTTCGTCTATTGAGGTCATATAAATTAGGTTGTGTATAGCAGCTTTTAGACAAGTTCTTACTATATTTCGTTGGGCGACAAAGATAGGCAGTTGTTTTGGAAGATGTAGATGATGACGGAGAAGTGCACGTTTACTAAACCTCAAAGGTTTAGTAAACGTAGAAACGTATATGTTAAGACAATTTAGAATCCATTAGTCGATAATATCTCTAGATTAGCCTAATAAAAACTAGCATAGCCACTAATTCTGCGACCTTTGGAATTCGTTCCTTAAATTTTTTTTATTAACAATTGTAACCACGGTTGTATTCAATCGTCTTTCATTCGACATGACTAAAGAACACTTACACTACTGGACATTGTTTAGAACAGAGAGCAGACCAGCCCGACTGCCGTCAGGCGGGCGGGGAAGAGAGAGTAGAGACGTATTTCGATTAGAAAACAACGAAATTTCGTCATTTTTTAAACGAAATCTGTCTCTACTC
>CAKZUM010000445.1 GCA_937921525.1 uncultured Saprospiraceae bacterium | reverse complement strand
TTAGCAGCTATATTCAACATAGGCGTGGCATAATCCAAGCCTTCATAATATATATTAGCATCCTTTGCTAATATATGCGCCGCCAAATAACCTGGTCCGATTCCTAGTTCTAACACCTTTTTTTTATCGGAAGGTAACTTTCTAATTTCTGCTAAGATCATATCAAATAATTCCAATCTGGCGGGTGTCGGTTTAAACCGATCAGACCATCCTTGCGAAAATTCAGGATCATGAAATTCGTGAAGTTTTTCTATTTTCATATCTTTTTTTTAGAATAGAGAGTAGAGACCCTTTTACTGAGAGAATAGAGACTGTGCACAGCTAAGTAACGACGAAATAATCATAGTTAAAGGTACTATAAAATATACACAACAAAAAAGGCGGATCGCAATGCGATCCGCCAATACAGCCTAGTATAATTAATTTTTAAAAACTTATCGAATAATATTAATTGACCACCAACATACTCTTCGTTACTGTCCCACTTTTTGTCGCTAAGTGATAATAAAACACCCCATTCATTGGAACAATTTGTCGATCAACAAGGATCTTATTTTCTCCCTTGTCATAAGTCTTAGTTGCTTGGTAAATTACAGTTCCAGTTACATCCAATAAAGTAAAGGCAACCGATTCTCTTGTAGGTAAATAGAAACCAATACTTGTTTGCTCTGTAAATGGATTTGGTTTATTCTGATATACTTCGAAAGGACGCGTATCAGATAATTCACTAAAGGCTAGTGCTATATCTAAAGGTTCATCAGTATCATCATATGCCTCTATTAGAGTAGGTCGATCGCTCAACGATAAGAACTCACTTAATAAGCCATCTTCTGTTGCCTCAAAAGACAAACTGAAAATCGTATTAGATTTATTGGTTTCATTCTCTGGTCGATTCCAACTAACCGTCAAGTAGTTATTATCTGTATTCAATGGGCCCATATAATTAGGGCTTACGACACCTGACACCCAATCTAATAAAGATAATCCTTTATGATTTAATGTAAACTGATAGCCTTCAATACTTTCTTGATCGACATTGAAATTCACCGTATAGTTCTGCCCAGCTTTTAATACTTGATCTTCAATTTGAATAATCATTGGTGCTTTATTAGATCGTGGTGCAGCAGTCATCAACGCATTCGTTAAGGCATTATTATTTAAATCACCAATCTTCACTGCAACAAAATCAATATGCATTCCATCTTGCGCATTTATTAATTGGTGTTCCTCCGAATAATCTAATAAAGGATTATTAGGATCCATTGGGTAGCTTGCACTCACAAAACGCCAACTCCAATTATTTGGAAATTCTTCGTCAATATTCAAAATGACTCTTCGCAATTGAACCATATCAAATGCCGTGATCGTTCCAGAACGATTTACATCTGCTGCTATATGCTTATAGGGAGAATCCAATAATTCAACTCCAAGAATATGTCGCTGTACTAATACCAAATCATAAGTGGACACCCCATTTAACAGATTCGTATTCTTTCTAGGTGTTACTGTATAAGTACCCCCCTCTTCTATCTCAAAATCATAGAATCCTTCCGTGTTGGTTTCTTGCATGACAGTAGGTGCGTTGTATTTAGCAAAGCGTACTTCTACTGCTTCCACTTTATTCCCATTGATCGTAGATACGGTTCCTGACACACTAGCTGTTTTGTTAGCGCCACAGTATTGTTTACTATCCTGAATCGTAATTTGCGTACTACAGTTAGCAAAATTATTATTGTCATCAATAACAAATAATCTAGCTTCAGATTGTCCTCTATCATTACAACCTAAGATGATTTGTTGAGGTAATAAAAGTACAGATTCTATAGTAGTAGGTAAGGCACTTCCTACCGTACTATGCCATATTCTAAAATCTAAATCTGAATCACAATCATCAAAACTATTACCATTCAGCCAAGTAGCAGGAACGGTGACTTGCTTGCTAGCTAAAATATCTATATTCAGATTATTACCATTACAAAGTGCTACTGGTATACTGCAATCTTTGAATCTAAAGATTTGTTCCGAACTGCTTGAGTTACCGCAGTTATCAAAAGCTTCTACTTTTACAGTATAGGTTTCAAAAGGGGATACATTGAAATCAATCGTAGCAGCAGTACCCTCTTTAACCAAAGTACTACCCTCCAATAATTCATACTTATAAGTAATGTCATTATTAAAAGTACAGTCTTCCGCTGTCAAAGAAAAAGTCTTTGGAGAACGACAATTCGTCCCGCCTCCTGTAAGGCATTCTCCACCACTATTGATGGAAATAATAGGTGCTTCTGAATCTTGTACTTTGATAATTTGTGTATAAGTAAAGTATCCATAATTCCCTAGTAATTGTCCATCCACTATATCTCTAGCAGAGAATGTTCGATTGGCTGAAGAACTCACGTGCCCATCAGCACCTATATCTCTTGGCAATGAATAAGGCTCTTGTCCATTAACCAATTGACAGCTATTGACCAATTGCCATTTTCTGAATACCTTATAGCAACCACCTCCTGTGCCTGCAAATATTTCATCTTTAAATTCCCACTTTAATAAATCACATAAACCAGAAACAATTTCAATCGGAAAATCTGGAACTACTGATCCACATTGGAATACCGTATCTGCTGGAAAGGTAACTGTCCAACCTGGTCGGTATTGTATATGAATATTTTGTTCGTACCATTGAGAACTAGCTGCTGTTCCACTAAAATCGAGCGAACGGTATCTTCTTCTTAATCGTTGTTCTCCGCATTGGTCTACAATCAATTGATATTGTTGTTCTAGATTGATCGTGCCACATTCTAGATTGTCTTTACAAACAGGATTACCAAATTTTTCTATAAATAATGCTCCTCTCGCAGCATCTACTTCTAACCACTCTTCTTCTTCAAATTGGTTATTATGATTATTATCTGTTTGACTGCCAAATACATCTGTATGGTACTCGTCACAAAAAGCTACCGTATCTGGTAATGCAGCACAAATAGGTTGTAAATGATCTTCTGGAAAAATATTTAACCAACAAAGGTTATAGTTTCCTGCCGCATCAATCGCTAGTAACTGCACCCTAACTAATTGATTAATATCGCAACAACCAACCTCAATAAACCGTGCCCAACCATTCGCTGGAATTCGGCCATTATAATTGGTCAACACCTCATCATTCAAGGCGGATTCCATTACTTCGTTATTACCACAAACAGATCGTCGAATGTAAAATTGATCAATACCGCAATTATCTGTACTTCCATTATCAATATCTTCTGGTCGAATAGGAAAATCACCATTCGTCATACTCACCCTCAATTCATCTGTACAAATTGGGGTTGGGCTTGTTTGGTCTTTTATATCAAAATAAATATGACAAGTATCTGAACGATTATTACAAGCATCTATATGTGCAAACGCTACACTATAAGATCCGATTGCTAACTCTTGTTCTCGATCTGGAAAATAATCTACTCCACCATCTGCACTAAAAAGACCAATTAATTTAGTCGTTAATGCTCCATCACAATTGTCTGTACCTTCTGGTAAGGGAATATCTGATATGGGTACAATCCCAGTACATCCAAAATGACCATTAGAGAAGATATGGGGATTGGATTCACTCCCTAATTCGCCTTCTGCAGGTTTTATCATTAAAGGAGCGATAGTATCAACTACAACAATAATTTGCGTATCGGCAGGCGCAACAGATTGTTGATTTTCACAAAAATTTCTCAACGACCAATATCTAACAATCTGGAAAGAAGGTCCGCAAGAAGGAATGGTATCTTCTCTATAAGAAGCATCCAAAAAGCAGGTAGCTCCACCATTAGTCTGCAATTCCAAATCTGGAATACCATCTCCATCAGAATCTAATTTAGGCCAACCAGTAACCGAAGGATCTGCTGACATAGAACAGTCGATGGTTGTATCTTTTGGTGCATATAAATTATCTGCAGTAGGTCGCTCTACTATTAATTCTTGATAAGCATAAGACGTTTCTCCGCATCTATCAACGGCTACCCATCTTGCATAAAAAGACTGCGTTACATCACAAGCGTTTAATTGAATTTCTGGAATTTCTACTTCTAAACTTGCTAATTCACAATTGTCAATTACTCTTGGACGCGTTAGTTGACTTGGCGATATTTCCAAATCTTGACAACCATAAAAAGAGCCAATGGCATCTATCGTATCTTGTGTCGCATCTAAAAAAACAGGTCGAATACCATCAACAAATTTAATTTTTATTTGACAGGAGTCTCTATGACTTTGCGTACAGGCCAAACTATCAATCGTGATAACTCTGGTGATATAGGCATCATAGGAATTGTTACATTGAATATTTCCATTTTCACCTGCGTTAAGTACTGGTAAGGAGTCTAGTGAAGTAGACAAAGTACCAGATACCAATCCAGTATCTGTTTGAACATGAACTAAAAAATATTGCTCAATAGTTCCATCATTGAAAGGCTCACAAGAACCAAAACTTTCTAAAATAGCATCAGGTGCAATTTCAGTTTTACAACCCTGACCAATAGAAACATTTATTTCATCATTACAAACCAGACTTGGAGTAGTAACATAAATAAAACAATGTGCATGGACCGTAGTATCTACTAATAAGCGATAGTCAATAGAGTAAACGCCATAAGGTAAGTCAGGTTCAGTAATAGTTGCACCTGCCATCACGGTATCTCTTTTACCACAAAAAGATCGAATGACTCTTTGGTCAGTTACAATACAGCCGCCGCTTTGAGAAATATTTAAAGTCGGTACGGTATAAGTCACATCTGTCCGTAAGCTACTACAATCGGCAACCTTGGTTACGTCTTGCGTTTTTACAAAACTAGTGGCTGACTCATCTAAGCAGGTAATCTGTGCTTTCCAACCGCTACCAGAAAGATTATCTCCATTAGTTTTAAAAGCGAAGGTAATACAACCCGAAGCATTGATACTTGGGTCACAATTAGATGCAAGCCAACCGCCATTGATTTGAAAAACACCAGCCCCACCAGCAGTATCTATTCCATTCAAGGTATCTCTCCCTTCATATACGAAAAGAGAATCTCCAGTGGCTAGATTAAATTCCGAAAAAGTAAACAAAATTTTATCGCCATGGTTAGGTGGGCAGATTGTAATGATACTATTTCGAATACTATCTGGTCTATCAGAATAGACTAAGTCTCCATCACTATGAAAGAAATAAGTATCTGTACAGTTAGCCATAGTGTGGCCCACAGAATCCTTTGTACCAACAGGCATTACATAAGTAATGGTATCTGTCATTAAAGACATGGAGTTATTAGTAGAGCTAATGATCGTCGGTTCTTTGTCTTCCATAACCGATACAGCAGTATAGGTATTTGCACTGGAAGAATAGATCTTTTCTCCTGTTGCTGTAACAGAATGCTGCAGCCAATTTACATCTTGTAGCAAAAAAGTACTAGATGCAAGAATTATTAATAGTGTTGTAAATGTAAGGATTCTCATAGGTATTTCCTTTTTATAAATATAGCTTTACCACTAATACGTTTAGAATAGTGGGTATAAATTTTAGCAATAATTGATTCAATACAAATGGATAATGCGATAGCGCTATCCCATTAGTAATGAACTAACATGAATGGAAGGTTTGGTTGGTAAGAATTGTAGTAAGATTAGAAATCGGGCGAGGCTGAAGCACATAACTGTGTATTGTTATACTATGCTGTACTCGCTAATATTGGTGTGAAAAGTTTTGGTTGGTATTGGGAATAACTAGTCAATAGGTATTCCTAATAGATATTCCTAGAATTGTGTAAGATAAAACGATCACGAATGATTCTTTCTATTACTTTAATGTAAGATCAACAAGAGCAAATTGTGTGGTGTAAGTAATTTTTGTGTGTAAGGAATCCTCTGGTTAGGAAGATATAAATAGCTCTTATTGTCATACGAGTATACTGTTAGGTAGCACTGCGTGGGTACTCCTTTAAGGATATGTAAACTAATAAATTGTTCAACTTATTAATTGAATATACTTAAGACACTCTAATTAAAAGTAGTCATTTTTTTCCAGCGTCAAGGGTTAGTCAACTTCTAAAAAATCTTGCTTAATTTGGGAAAGTAATAGGTCGTTCTATAAGTAATTACAAAAAGAAAAGAGCGTACAAGTACGATAATTCTATAGTAAAATTTACCGATAGATACGAGTAACTTTTAAAATGTACAAGAATAAAATTGATTAGAAGAGATAGGCTTAAAATAAGGCTTATTTAGATAGGGCTCGTTTAGATAGGGCTCGTTTAGATAGCGAGCGAAAATTGTGGGTAACACCTCATAGCGGTGTTGTATGTCCGTAGACATCATACTTAAAATCGTTTTTAACATGGGATACATATAGTAATACGACCTTCCTATTTTTTTATAGCTTATTGCTATTTTTATTCTAGGCTCCTATAGGTCATATTTAGTTTTTCTCATAGGATATTTTTATAATGTCAAAATCTATTCCAAAAACATATTTTTATAAATTTAATTTAAAAAAATATTATTATTTACCTTCTGGATAATAGTTCAAGAATACTATAGATGAAATAAAAAGTGATAAAAAAAAATTGTAAATTGCATAAGGAATGCGGTGGAAATAAATGTGCGTTCTTGAGGCAGTAATTTTTTCTTCTGAGGATGCTTTGAAAACCGCACATAGCCTAGCTACGTAAGGATTTTCAAAGTATTCTCAGAAGGAAAAAGAACTAGTCAAGAATG
>CAKZUM010000444.1 GCA_937921525.1 uncultured Saprospiraceae bacterium | reverse complement strand
TTCAAATTATGACGTTGACCTTAAAACAGGCTGTCAACATCTCGTTTTGAGGTTGAAGTTGAGATTGAAGTTGAATTTTTTTAAAAACTATTCTCCACCAAATAATAGATCAGAACTATTTCTCAATATTACTAAAAGTTGTAATATTGCTCAATGGCAATACTACTACATATCGAAACAGCAACAGATTTAACCTCTGTTTGCATTAGCAAAGACACTGCGGTACTTTCCATCAAAAATGGATCAGGCCCGATGAAGCATTCCCAAGAATTAACGCTCCTCATTCAAGAAAGTATGAGGGAGCAAGATTTATCTTTTAAAGAACTGGATGCAGTAGCGATCAGTAAAGGACCGGGTTCCTATACTGCGCTTCGGGTGGGTACCTCCGTTGCAAAAGGTATTTGCTACGCCGCTGATATACCACTTATCGCTATTGATACATTAGAGGCAATAATGCAGGCCACAGCGCAAGAGGTAAAGGCAGATTTTTACTGCCCCATGATTGATGCTAGACGAAAAGAAGTGTACATGTCGGTTTACAACAATAAAAACACGTGCCTAAAACCATGTCAAGCACAGATTTTAGAGGCTTCTACTTTTGATGAATATATACAAAATGGACAAAAAATAGCCTTTTCTGGTAATGGAAGTCCCAAGTATCAAAACATGGTAGACCAACCAGGATTTCTGTTTTTAGATGTTAAATGCAGTGCCCTTCATTTAGTCCCCTTGGCAGAGCGTGCTTACAAGAATGAAGAGTTTGAATCGGTCGCTTATTTTGAACCAATTTACCTTAAGCCGCCAAATATAACGATTCCCAAAAAAAGACTCTAATTTGAACTTATTAAGATAGAAGGCTAACCTACTCAAAATCAAACAATTGGTAATTATATTTATGTATACTAATAATTGTGTATTTGAGAATTTTTTTTTCTATTTTTGGCTATTAATCAATGGTATTATACCTTACAAACAATTTTAATGTGTTACTTTGGTATAGTATTTGGATTTGTGAGGGAAGAATATTTTTTTAATTTACTACAAAAGAAAACATAGTTATGAGAAAGCAGAAAAATGAATCTGTTGTACTGCAGAAGGGACCTGCTGATGACATTCAGTTAGATTATGCCGAATTGAGAAAAGCTGTTTTAGTACTTAGAGCAATTAACCACAAACTTCGTCAAAAAGTTATTGATTTACTCGAGGAACACAACAGCATGACTGTTACAGACATCTACATTAAGTTACGCCTAGAACAATCAGTTGCGTCACAACACTTAGCTATCTTACGAAGAGCGGGCGTCGTGATCACAGAACGTCAAGGTAAATTTATTTATTACGCACTAGACAAGGATAGACTAGCTCAAATTTCAAGACTAGTAGAAGAACTGGCTATATAAGCAGAAAACAAACAACAATACTAAAAAAAATATATTCTACACTAGGATACACTATGTAAAATACCAGTTTTTCGATGTCAAAATCGTTGTTTACAATAAAAATGCTGTAAAATGTTTCATTTTACAGCATTTTTTTTATATTTTTTTTGAATTAATGGTTTAAAAATGCATATTTGCCTTAGAGTAAATAATTGTTTCAACTAAACCAAGAGTTCTATGAGAAAGGCTAGGGTAAATATTAATAAAGAGAAACTACAAACATCAGCCGAAATCTTGAGAGCGTTGGCACATCCACTGAGAATGAAAATTTTATACTTTATTGACCAAAATGGTACAATAAATGTCAATAAAATTTATAATACACTTAAGCTGGAGCAGTCAATCACTTCTCAACATTTAAGGATTTTGCGTCTGGCGGGCCTAGTAGAAACCCAGCGTGATGGAAAATTTATCCATTACAAAATTGAATACCCCAAAATTGCTAATGCCGTAAAAGCTATTAATAATTTTCTAGAAGAAGACGAAAAATAGCATTGCTTTATCAAGCAATTTTAAAGGAGATAAATATTGATTATTTGTCTCCTTTACTTTTTTTATGTTCTAAATACCTTCCCAAACTTTCCATTTCCTCGTAAAAAGATTCCCCATATTTCCTAATTAAAGCCTCCTTTAAAAAACGGTACATAGGCAATTGTTCCTCTTTTCCTAATTGACATGCGGCATTACAAATATCCCACTTGTCGTAATTAAGGGCTTCAAAGGTACCTGCTTCATTAGTAGATACTCTAATGGGGTATAGGTGACAAGATATCGGCTTTTTAAAATCTATCGCCCCTGCTTCATAAGCCGCTTCTATTCCACATTTAGCTTTTCCATCTTTTAAGGTCATGTAAACACAAGCACCATTGGGGAGCAAGCTAGTACCAAATTCTTCTATTTCTTCGTAATATTGATATTTACCTACTTCCTCTATTTTTTGAATACCTAATGGACTTAGGAAAGGCTTGATGTCTTCATGTATCTTGTCAAGGGTAGCTAACTCTTCTTTTTCTAATGGTGCTCCAAATTCTCCTTCCCAACAACAAGCACCCTTGCATACATTGAGGTTGCACAGAAATTGAACCTC
The DNA here is from genome assembly GCA_937921525.1 of uncultured Saprospiraceae bacterium. Lineage (GTDB taxonomy): Bacteria > Bacteroidota > Bacteroidia > Chitinophagales > Saprospiraceae > JAFMDF01. The sequence continues at coordinate 208 of CAKZUM010000444.1, read as the reverse complement.
AAATATATCGTCACTTAATAATTTGTCTTGTATAATTATCATTTGTCTTAAAAGATTCCGTTATTTTTACATTGGAGATCGTCTAGTATTACAGAAGTTGTTTAAAAATGTATAACTGATTTATTTGCAAGTCATTGATCGTCAATGACTTCGCCTTTTGAAATTCCCGTAGCCACACTACTGGACATTGTTTAGAACAGAGAGCAGA
>CAKZUM010000443.1 GCA_937921525.1 uncultured Saprospiraceae bacterium | reverse complement strand
ACTATTGCTAAGAGGAATTCCTTAGAAGCGGCGAAAAAATCAACATGATTAAGCCATTGACATCCTTGAGGTTCGTTTTTGCTTTGATGGTGTTTTCTCATCATATAGGTTTTGTTTTAGACGGAGATCAGGATAGCCTAAAGTGGCTATACACAAATATATTTTTTGAAGGTTTTATTGGCGTTAACTTTTTTTTTATACTGAGTGGCTTTGTGTTGGCGTACAATTATCAAGATAAGTTTGTAACTAAGAATATTTCTAAACGCAATTTTTTTATTGCTAGATTAGCTAGAATCTATCCATTGCATTTACTGACTTTGCTAATTGCAATACCACTTTCGTTAAAGAAAATATGGCTTGGTAATAAGGTGTATTGGTTGATACGTTTTCTGGCAAATCTAACTTTAGTTCAAAGTTACATACCTGTAAAGTCTGTTTATTTATCTTTCAATAGACCTGCTTGGAGTATATCTGACGAACTATTTTTTTATTTACTTTTTCCTTTTCTGGTGGTGGGCATTGCAAAGTTATTAAAGGAAAATAAATATGCTTGGGCTATTTTGTTGATAGGCTTTTTAATAGTGCCTATATCTATGTCATTGCTACCCAGCGAATATTTTCATGCCATTTTCTATGTGCATCCATTTGTTAGATTAGCAGATTTTATTGTAGGTATATTGGTTTTCAATATTTTTAAAAACAAAAAAGATACGCAAATACATTCTAATTTTAATGTATTAGAATTTACTGCGGTACTACTTTTAGGAATTTTCTTTATAGGTCATTATTGGGTTCCAGAAGTATATCGCTACTCTGTATATTACTGGATACCGATGGGCTACTTAATATATGTATTCGCTTTTCAAAAAGGAAATTTATCAAAATTATTATCTCATCGATTATTCCTTTTGTTGGGAGAAATTAGTTTTGGCTTTTATATGTTCCATTATTTAGTGATTGACTATTTTGAAATAATCAATCAACAATATTTAGGAATCAGTAATTCTTATTTTATCATTTTTTTAATACTTAGTACTACTTTAATCCTAAGTTACTATAGTTTTCTATTTTTTGAGCGACCTGTTAATAAATGGATTCGAGCTAGATTTTCTAGTAATTAGCAATTAGTAAGAAGTAAAAAATACTCATGATGCCAAGTACTATAGCAAAAATGTTTTTCAAAGTGTCCAATATAAGTAGATCTATTGGCAAAAATATTTCTAAAAAAGATAGAGAGTGGTATGCTCTTTTACAGGAGTTCAATGGATTATACCCTGAGAAAAAATTTAGGACGCATTATGATGAATTGACTAAAAATTCTGTCGTGTTTGATTTGGGTGGTTATGAGGGACAATGGGCTAGCGACATTTATTCGCAATATCTTTGTGATATTCATGTGTTTGAGCCACATCTGAATTTCTATAAAGATATTCAGTTTCGTTTTCAAAATAATCCTAAAGTAAAGATTTATGATTTTGGGCTAGGTGCTAAAGAAGAAACCATCCAGTTGTCTAATGAAAAAGATGCTTCTACTATGTTCGCCTCTGGTACTAATACCGTCACTGGAAAGCTTAAGGGCGCTGCCAATTTTTTAGATTCAAATAACTTTGATACGATTGATCTCATGAAAGTAAATATCGAAGGAGGAGAATATGAATTACTAGAACATCTAATCGAAACGGGATGGATCAAAAAAATAAAGAATATACAAATTCAGTTTCACACCTTCGTTCCGAATGCAGAAGAAAGAATGACGAAGATTCAAAACGATTTAAGGAAAACACATCACTCCACTTATCTCTATAAGTTTCTGTGGGAAAATTGGCAATTGAAATGATCGTGATACGCTTAAAAGGTGGGATGGGTAATCAGATGTTCCAATATGCTTTTGGTTTACAAATGGCTGATTTATTGGACACAGAATTAAAGGTAGATCTATCCTCATTATTAGATAGAAGCAAAGGCGATTTTGTCTATCGAAATTATGATCTTCCTATCTTCAAAATCAACGATAGTTTGTTGATGAACCAGCAACTATTAAAAACAATTTACAAACCAAAAGTACAAAGAGTTACCAAATGGGTAAGACAATATATAAATAGTGGAAAGACTTTTATTAAAGAAAAACATTTTCATTTTCAACCAGAATTGATAACTATCCCTACAGATAATGCCGTGTACGAAGGATGGTTTCAAAGTGAAAAATATTTCAAAAGCATAGCAGATATTGTACGAACAGAATTTGAGTTCGTTGACCCAATACTAGAAATATCTAAACCGCTATTAAGCGAAATTCAATCAAGCAATGCAATTTGTCTCAATGTAAGACGCACCGACTTTTTAAAAGTGGACACGCTAAACACTACGAACAAACACTATTTCTTTAAGGCAGCAAAGCACATGATTGAACATATTGAAAATCCTATATTTTATGTGTTTTCAGATGACGTAGAATGGTGCAAAAAAAATATTATGTTAGATGCGCCAGTAACAGTTGTTGGTCACGAACATAAAGGTCGAAAATTTGGTAATTATATGCAGTTGATGACTGCGTGCAAGCATTTCATTATACCAAATAGTTCCTACGCTTGGTGGGCCGTTTGGTTGAATAAACAGCCGAATAAAATTGTCATTGCTCCTAAGAATTGGTTCAATGATGCATCTATTGATACGTCAGACTTAGTAAAGAAAGATTGGATTCGATTGTAAGTGATGGATGATAAATAACTTATGCATCTGGAGGTGTACGTTTACTAAACCTTTTAAACGTGGATGCCCATTTTTTATCACCACTAAAGAAAAAACATGATAAAGAAAAAATTACTAGTTACAGGATCTTCTGGATTGATAGGTTCAGAAGTAGTCCGATACTTTGATAAATTGAACTGGAAAATATACGGCGTAGACAATAATATGCGGGCAGATTTTTTTGGTACAAAAGGAGATACTCGCTGGGTGCAATCTCAGCTTGTCTCAGAATGTCAAAATTTTGAACATGTAGAGTTAGATATAAGAAACAGATCAGAGGTCTTAGCACTTTTTAAAAAAATAAAACCTGACTATATCTG
>CAKZUM010000442.1 GCA_937921525.1 uncultured Saprospiraceae bacterium | reverse complement strand
ATTTCAAAGAACAGAGAAGCGAGAGTAGAGAATAGAGACAGATTACGTTTAAAAAAGGACGAAATTTCGTCGTTCTCTGATCGAAATACGTCTCTACTCTCTCTTCTCTGCTCTCTGTTCTAAACAATGTCCAGTAGTGTGTTTGTGGACAGAGCGGTGAGCGTATAGAATGAAGCTTACGACTGAAAATCGTTTTCGGCGTTATATTTGAAATATTTAAATATTAACGCCAAAACCAAGAACCGATAATGATGAATTATGATAGATGGTAAAAAGATAATAGTAGTCATGCCTGCCTATAATGCTGCTAGAACATTAGAACGTACTTATAAAGAAATTCCTTTAGATATAGTAGACGAGGTGGTTTTAACGGATGATTCTAGTAGAGATGATACAATCGCAGTAGCCAAGCAATTAGGCATTCAACATATCATGGTGCATGAGCAGAATAAGGGCTACGGAGGCAATCAAAAAACTTGTTATAAAAAGGCGTTGAGTCTCGGTGGAGATATTGTGATTATGTTGCATCCTGATTATCAATACACGCCAAAGTTGATTTACTCGATGGCTTATTTAATTGCGAATGAAGTTTATCCTGTCGTGTTTGGTTCTAGAATTTTAGGGAAGGGCGCATTGAATGGCGGGATGCCGATGATTAAATATATCGCCAATCGATGTTTGACTTTATTCCAAAATATATTGTTGAGTCAAAAGTTGTCAGAATATCATACAGGCTATAGAGCTTTTTCTGGAGAGGTTTTAAAATCCCTAGATTTTACCCATTGCTCAGATGATTTTATCTTTGACAATCAGATGGTTGCGCAGATATTTAGCAAAGGTTACGAGATTGCCGAGATCACTTGTCCAACCAAATACTTTGAAGAAGCCTCCTCTATTAATTTGTCAAGAAGTGCTGTATATGGTTTAGGCGTTATTAAAGTATCTATCCTTTATCGTTTGCATAAATGGGGAATTATTCGTTCTAAAATTTTCTAATACAATAAAAAATATGTTTGAATTTCATACGGATAAAGAGCGGTACTTCGACATGCAATATCAAGTGACGAAGAACTATGTTCAACCTTTTATATCGGAACATATCTCATTAGAAAAACCACTTAATGTACTAGAAATAGGTTGTGCAGAAGCAGGTGTGTTGAAAGCTTTTACCGCATTGGGTCATCAATGTACCGGTATAGAATTGAATGAAAGTCGCCTAAAAACTGCTGCTGCTTTTATGAAAGAAGAAGTAGCCAATGGGCAGGTTAATTTTATTTGTAGAAATATTTACGATATAGATGTAGTTAAAGATATTCCTGAAAAATTTGATTTGGTATTATTAAAAGATGTCATTGAACACATCCCCGATCAAGCTAAATTTATGCAGCGGTTGAGAGCGTTTTTAAAACCAACAGGCAAGGTGTTTTTTGGTTTCCCACCGTGGCAAATGCCATTTGGTGGACATCAACAAATTTGTAAAAACAAGTGGGGTGGGCGAATGCCTTTTTATCATCTATTACCCAAGCCTCTTTACAATGGTGTTTTACAAGCAATGGGCGAACCAGAACCAGTCGTAAAAGAATTATTAGAGATAAAAGACACCGGCATTTCTATTGAACGTTTTGAATCTATTGCGAAGAAAGCCAACTTTACGCTGCTTAAACGAAAGCTATTTTTTATCAATCCTATCTATAAATATAAATTCAATTTAACGCCAAGAACGCAATCGAAAGTACTCGGTAGTATTCCTTATTTTAGAAATTACTATTCGACTTGTGCTTATTATTTGATTGGGTTGTAAAGCTTGTTTTTTGTAAAATTTAGTTACTATTCAGCATACAATCTTAAACTCCCCCCGACCCCCTCTTACAAAGAGGGGGAGACGTTGAAATGAAAATATTTCGTTTCCAAAACGAATTTTTCAATCGTAGACATCTCCCTCCCTTTTTAAGGGAGGGTCGGGGTGGGTTCTTAACATATGCTGAATAGTTACAAAATTTCTAACTATCAAGAGATTGTGGCAAATGCCTGATATCTGGGTCTACGAAAAGGTGTCAGCTATTTTAAAAATATCTACCACCAACAATTCGTTGTTATGGATAGGAGTTTCCCAAGATCAACCGTGTCAACGTCTAAGCGGGTGGACTGGCTGAAAAGTGGGTGCGGGAGCTAGCCTTGTGTCAAGCCGTTTTTTCAGCCTAGAATTTTTTGTTACTTTTTTTTTTCAATGAAAAAAAGTAAAAATTTAATTCTCTATCGTACACTTTTAGGTTCTTTGGCAAATACTATAAAAAACTATAGGATCGTCGAGGTTTGTAACCTCGATGCTATACGATAATCATACTGCATCGAAGTTACAAACCTCGACGATCTGTTCCAAGAACAGTATTTCTTATAAAATTTAAAAAGTGTACGGTATAGAAAAATTTAATTGATAAGATAATATTTACTTTAACGGAATCTTTAAATCAACTATCGAAAGATCACATACTATCAATCCACTCCCGAATCAAATCAATCCCTTCCTCATGCAATAACTCTCTGCCAATCTCTGGCATTCTTCCCTCCACTTCATCTGAAATCATTCGGTATAACAAGATTGACTGGTCTGCATTTCCTGGGTGAATAGCAAAAGACAAACCACCAGATCCATTTCCTGCAGCCACAGGCGTCTTCCAAAAACCTAAACTTAAAGAATCTTGATTGTGGTAATCAAGATATAATCCAGAATTGGCAGCGGAGCCTTCTCTACGATGACAAGAAGAACAATTGACGGCTAGGTATGCGCGTGCTCTATCGTGTAAGCTAGTAGAAGTATCGTCAATGCTAGACCATTTGGGTAATTCGGAATGGGTAGCTGTACTTAATATCCCTGCTGCTTGCCATTTATCTAATTGATTGGCACTACCGTCCGCATAGTCGTACAGTTTATTCAAATTCGATACAGTAGGACCAATGGGTTGAATGTCTCCATTATAAGCATGACAGTTTTTACACTGATTTTGATTGGGAATCAAATAGTTGAACGTACGTTGTTCGCCATTTGCCGTAATTGTTAATTGCCTAGTGCCACCAATGACGGTTCGCTCTGCATCTGTCTGTGCATCATTCCATTCATATATTTCTGGTTGCCAGCCATCCATTCTTTTAATGAACAATCGCGTTTCAATATAGTCTTCTGTTCCATCTGGCTTAGGGTAAAAGAAATGCTTAATTAGAACAGTACCCGTGGGTAGATTCAGAGTACTAGTGGTATCAAAAGGAATTTGCTGGCCTTCTGGAACATAAATAAACCTTGCTTTTTCCGCATAATCACTAAATAGAGTTGTATTTAAATCATAAGGTATAACACCTCCTTCGGTATTAGGATTTAGATCGGCTATTGCTCCTTCAAAGAAATTATACGCTGACAATAAATCAAAACCCTTTCCATCAGGAACAGTCACTTCCACTAGAGTCGTCTCAGGCGGGGTAGGCGTAATGATGGTAGGCGTGGTGATATCTTCCGACTTGTTGCATTGAAGCAGAAAAGGGAGGAGTACTAGTAGCAAGAAATATTTTTTCATTGGATTATCTTCTATATGTTGCTATTTTTTTGAACCACAAAAGGAACAAAAGACACAATTAATACATCACACTATGTGATCTATGTGCGCCTATGTGTTTATCAATTGAGTGTAAAACAATTCAGGGGCGTTTTTCAAAAATTGATCGGATCACTTCTAGTGGTCTGATCAACTTAAGAAAAACTAGGCAGCTTATAAGACATAATTCAACGCGGAGCTACTTCGTAGCTACACGGATTTTTTTTGGATCTTTGTAGGTCGTGTATCTAGGCGTTGACTTTTTTATTACTAATTTTGTCCTACTCCAATACGGAGCTACTTCGTAGCTATATGGATTTTTGTAGGTCGTGAAGGATGTTGACAGTTGAAAGCCACCATACAGGTAAGTCACGCTCTCGACCTACTGAACACATCTAATACAGGCGACCTATAAAATCATTTAAATCTGCGTTGAATTATGCGTATTTAGACATCTAGTTCCTTAAGTTGACGACATTCCACTGCAAGTGATCCGATGAATAAATTTGCCGTCTTTACACTCTATTTATTAAAAGATTCGGTGACCATTTCTAAAATAGCCAGTGAAAGAAAAACTTCTTCTTCTTTTTCTTCTAGTGGGCCTACCAATTTGAATGCTCGAGGATTTGGAACAGCTGCTTTGTTTGGATTTACGACTCGACCCACTTCCTTAGTTCCGATTTTTACAGGGTGCAGATCTAAAGTATCATCTCTATTGATTTCTGCAATCAAATTATTTTTTTCTCCACCAAAGAATTGCCCATTCTCCTTAAGCACTCCTGCGTATTCATTGTCAATACTGATAATGACTTCTTTTTTGTTAATGCGGTAAGCAAATTCATGTTTGGATGTTCGTGCATATAACAAAGCATTGACCCCACGAGACAAATATTGCTTGTAATTATAAATCAATAATGGTTCATGGTAGACGGAAGTAAAAATACCTTTTGCACTTTTTGATAGGCCTTTTTTTATTTCTTGGTGCATTTGTTCAAACGACAATAATTCCATTTCTTCTTTACTCCACGGCACTAGATTTTTCGGCCACTCTGCCACCTCTTTCTTTAAGGATTTTAAATCGTCAACAATTTTATTTCCACTAGGTTGAAAATTTGAAATGAGCTGATAAAACAACTTTATACAAAAAGTGCCTAAGGCTATAACAAATAATAATCTTAATAAAAGATAAATCATGGATTGGTAAATTCGTGATTAGGATATTACTATAGTGCGTTATTAGTGAAAGGAATTAAATAACTACGCCTTCTGGCACAAATTATTTTGTTCGTTTCACTTATTGCAAAATTAAATCTAAAATAGAAATTAGCATAGAAATATCTACGTAATACATTACATTTTAGATGAGTGAAATAGAAAGTATTCTTGAAAAATGTTATAGAGGTGCAATAGATTTATTTAGGAACAAGACTAATATTATGTAGTTTAGGATTATCAAAAGTTACAAACCTCGACGATCTGTTCCAAAAACAGTATTTTTTATAAAAATTAAAAAGTGTACGATATAGAAAATATTTTCTTGTTAAAGAGTCCATACAAGGAGCGATATGTATTGGATTTGTAAAAAGAAAAGAAAATCTTGTCTATTTATGGATAAATTTTAGAGATATTCCTTTTTTTAATGCGATTTAGTTTTAAATTTATGCTTTATTTAGATTAAATTAAAATAAGGATTTTAAATAAATAGAAGATGCCAAATACACTAAATAATCTAGAATTAGGGAAAAGTGGTACTATTGCAGCTTTTTCTGACGAACAAGCAGGTTGTCAATTAATGACCATGGGGATTTTACCGGGCAATGATGTACAGGTAGTTAGGAAAGCGCCATTAGGTGGTGCTATTTATTTGAAGATGGAAAATCAACAATTTGCTATTAGAAACAAGGAAGCTGAATGTATAATGCTGAAGTAGTTAAGTCACCTTTACAGGAGAAAAAAGTAGTTACAGTAGCCCTTATTGGTAATCCCAATTGTGGAAAATCTACTGTATTTAATCAGTTAACAGGACTGCGCCAAAAAGTGGGAAATTTCCCTGGCGTCACTGTTGAAAAGAAAGTAGGGAATTTTCAATTAAATAATCAAAAAGTACGATTAGTAGACTTCCCTGGCACTTATAGCCTCTATCCTACCTCTCAAGATGAGCGGGTCGTCTTAAATATTTTGGCTAATCAAGAAGATCCGTACTACCCAGATTTACTGGTATATGTTGCAGATATTACCCACCTAGAGCAGCATTTGTTGCTATTTACACAAATAAGAGATTTAGGAATCCCCACGTTGCTTGCCTTAAATATGGCTGATGCAGCAAGAAAGGAACAAATTTGGTATGATACTGCGGCATTGCAAGCTTCCTTAAAAGTGCCTGTAATAGCGATTAGTGCTAGAGATGGCGAAAATATTCCACAGCTAAAAAAAGAAATAAGCCAGCTAATAGAAGAGCCTAAACAACAACAATTAAATGCCTTCTACGAATTGTCTAAAGGGGAAAAAGATTTAACTAAAGTAGTTCAATCTAAACTTAATATAGACAATCCTTACCTAGCTTTACTAATAGCTCAAAATTCTGGACGCTTACCTTTTCTAAACCAATCAGATCGAGATCATATAAATGAGCATATTATTGAAAGTGGTTTTAATCGCTTGAGTATGCAAGTCCGAGAAGTGATGCAGCGGTATGATCGTTTTACACCTATGTTGAAGAAGGCAATTCAACGACCTGAAGGGCAAGGATTAAGTTTGACGGACAAAATAGACAATATTGTTACTCATAGCATCTGGGGGCCTATTATCTTTTTTGCATTAATGTTATTGACGTTTCAGGCAATTTATTCTTGGTCTGGACTTCCAATGGATTTGATTGATGCGGGGTTTGCTAATTTGAATGACTTTGTAAAAACAACTTTGCCAGAGGTCTGGGTTTCTGATTTGTTGACGGATGGAATTATTGCTGGTCTTGGCGGAATTCTGATTTTTATTCCACAGATTGCTATTTTATTTTTATTGATTTCCATATTAGAAGAAGTAGGGTATATGGCGCGGGCGGTCTATATGTTTGATAATGTTATGCAGCGTTTCGGCTTGAATGGTCGAAGTATTGTCGCCTTAGTATCAGGGGCAGCATGTGCCATTCCTGCAGTAATGTCTACTCGAACAATCAGTAATTGGAAGGAACGCTTGATTAGTATTATGGTAACGCCTTTTATTAGTTGTTCTGCTCGTATTCCTGTGTATACCGTATTGATTGGATTTGTGGTGCCAGCTACCGCTAGTTGGGGGATATTCAATGCACAGGGTCTAGCCTTTATGGGCTTATACTTATTGGGTATTGTAGCGGCATTAGGGTCTGCCTATATTTTAAAACGGTTGCTTCATTCTGAAGAACGAAGTTTTTTAATGTTAGAACTACCAGAATATAGAATGCCTGTCGTTAAAAATGTGCTGTTGAATGTATGGGAAAAAGTAAAGACGTTTACAATAGAAGCAGGAAGAATTATATTAGTTGTATCTATCGTACTTTGGGTATTGGCTTCTTACGGACCAGGAAATAAGATAGCAGAGGCAGAGACGCAGGCAATTACATTAGCTGAACAAAAAAACTTTAGTGAAACACAAACGGCAGATTTAATTGCTGCCAATAAAATTGAAGCTTCCTATGCAGGCCATCTTGGTAAATTTATAGAACCAGCAATCCGACCGCTAGGTTTTGATTGGAAAATAGGCATCGCTTTGATTACTTCTTTTGCCGCCAGAGAGGTATTTGTGGGAACTATGGCAACCATCTATAGTATCGGTAGTGAAGAAGATGAGGGGTCTATTAAAGATCGGATGGCTAGAGAAAAAAATCCACTCACAGGGCGACCTGTTTATGATTTTGCTACCTCTTTATCGCTCTTAATATTTTATGTTTTTGCGATGATGTGTATGAGTACCTTGGCTGTAGTAAAGCGAGAAACGAATAGCTGGAAGTGGCCCATTATTCAATTTTTCTTTATGACGGGCTTGGCTTATTTTGGCAGTTTAATTGTTTACCAATTATTTAAGTAGGAAAAGAACAGAGAATATCACACTACTGGACATTTTAAAGAGCAGAGAATAGAGAGCAGAGAGTAGAGACAGATTTCGTTTAAAAAATGACGAAATTTCGTTGTTTTCTAATCGAAATACGTCTCTACTCTCTCTTCTCTGCTCTCTGTTCTAAAC
>CAKZUM010000441.1 GCA_937921525.1 uncultured Saprospiraceae bacterium | reverse complement strand
AATAATAAATTGGTCATCTGGACGAGAAGATTTTGTTCTCAGTTTTTCTTAAAAAATCCTTGCATAGCCTAGCTACGGAAGTATTTTTTAAGAGAAAATGAGGCCAAAAGATTCCGCCCTAGATGTTCAAGTTATTGTTTTGTCGTTACTTAATTTAATATAAAAGAGAGATTAGAGATGCGAGATTAGAGAGGTATTTCATTTCAAAATAAACTAAATCTCGTCATTTTTTAAATGGAATACCTCTCTATTCTCTATTCTCGCTTCTCTTTTCTAAAAAAAGTGTACACCCAAATATAGCGTTCATTTGACGTAACTGCTCATTTTTTAGATGAAAATTGAATTTGAATGGATGATTAGACAATTTTCCAGAAGTCCTTCCTGTTATAAATGTCTGTCATCCCTGACTATTATAACTACTTTGGCTGATTTTTTGTTTATTAAATACTTTACCCTCTTTGATTAAATTATATTAATAAATACCACATATAAATCCTCCTATCTACTATTCCCTCTTTAGTATTAGATAAATAGACGGTATTCCTTCCCCTCCAACAGTTCAATCCCCCACCTACTACACATCATCAATTACGATATGATCGCTATGACAAGGAAACAATCTACAAGGTTATTACTATTGGTATTCTGTCTTTCTATACTAGGAATAGTCCAATCATTCGCTCAAATAGAAGTAGAACCAGCTCTTTCTGATCCTCGAACCCCTGAGAATCTTATTAGGGAAATTTTTGCAGGAAAGGGTATAGATATACTCAGCGTAAATTTTGTTGGTGATAAAAACGCACTCGGTTATTTTAAAAATGGTACAGCAGATGTCGGTCTTTCAGAAGGATTTATGATGTCCACTGGTAGAGCAGCTTTGGCTTCAACACCTAATATTAATGAAGGAGATGGACAACCACTTCAGGGGGTAGATCAAGAACCTTTGATCTCTGGCCTAGCACTTGGAGAACTGGTTCAGGATCTAGCTATGTATGAAATTGAATTTATCCCTAAACGAGATACTATAGAATTCAAATATGTCTTTGCCTCAGAAGAATATCCAGAATTTGGCTGTAATTGCTTTAATGATGTTTTTGGTTTCTTTTTACAAGGCCCCGGTTATAGTGATTGGACTAATTTGGCTATCGTTCCTGGAACGGTAGATGAACCCGTTTCCGTAAGGTCTATTCACCCCTTAGATGATATAGATAATCGTACTGATCCTTGTAACAATGGGGCTCCTCGTCCTGATTGTGCCGCTACCAACGAGCATTTATATGTTGATAACAAAGGAAGTACTACCTTAACCTATGATGGCCTTACTACTGTTTTAACTGCTAAAACAAAAGTGGAACCCTGTCAAACTTATAAAATTAAACTGGCTATCGCGGATGTTGGCGATGCACTATTTGATTCCGCTATTTTCTTTGATGCCAATAGTTTTGGTACAGATGAGTTGGAAGTTAAAATGGCATTGGAAAGTATTGATGGTACCTTAATAGAAGGATGTGCAGGTGGACAAATTACCTTTAGCTTCGATAAACCTGTTCCAAGAAATTATAGAATTAATATTACAGGTAGTGTTGTTAGAGATAATCCTAATATTGATGGAGATTACACCTTAGAGCCGCTTCAAGATTTCATAAGACAAGGCGAAAAGTCTCTTACTTTAAATATCAGACCATTAATTGATCCTGTAGATGAAGGTTTGGATTCTTTAGGCTTCATGGTAGATATAAATGATTGTGAATCAGAAACTTATTGGTTTTACATCAGAGAAAATGATTTAGAAAAAGTTGACTTAGGAGAGGACGGATCTATTTGTCCAGGGGATTCTCTACAGTTAGATGGAGAACCTGATATAACCCTACCTGTCGAAACCTCTTTCACTACTCCTGTTGGTAATATAAATATCAAAACCATTGATGATAATGGTACGAGTTCAGATAATGAGCCGACCGTATCAAGTATAACTGTATCTGATGTACAACCAGCAGATATTAGGGAAGGTTTAATTAAGGAAATCTGTGTAAATGTAGGACATAATAATATTGAAGATATAGACTTGATTTTAGAAAGTCCATCAGGACAATTACTAGAATTATCAACGGATAATGGAGGGGAAGATAGAAATTATACGGCTACTTGTTTTTCACCTGATGCGCTGACATTAATCACGGATGGAACAGCTCCATTTACGGGTTCTTTTCAACCAGAAGGCGATTGGCAAATTTTAAACGGTGGAGCAACAAATGGCGATTGGAAATTATATGTAAAGGATGATAAGACTGGGGATGATGGTGTTCTTCGTAGTTGGTCTATTACATTTAATCCTTTATATGCGCTCCAGTATTCTTGGACACCTACTGAAGGCTTGAGTTGTTCTGACTGTCCAAACCCTAAAGCGGCACCGAATTCAGAAACGGAATATATCTTGGCAGTAACCGATAGTTACGGTTGTATTGTCAGAGATAGTGTTTTAATAAAAACCAATAATGATACTTTAGACATTGCTGCTACTTGTATTGAAGAAACACAAAACAGCATCACTTTTGGTTGGGAAACTTCCTCTGATATAACCACCTATGAAGTGAATATTGATGGGCAAGGCTGGATCACGCCTAGTGGTGTTGGTGCCCATACCGTTACTAATCTAGCGGAAGGCGATGTAGTAAATTTACAAGTAAGAGGAACTGGTGCTTGTACGAATGTGAAAGGGGCCGTAGAATGTATGACCTCTGTTTGTTTCCCGCCCGATGCCAGTATAGATCGACTCATTGATCTGACCTGTGCAGGTGCGGATGATGGTAGAATTGATCTATTATCAGATGAACCTAATGTAGTTTTTATTATAGATCAAGATACTAGTTTTACGAAAAGGTTTTCGAATCTACCCGCTGGCAATTATGAAGTAATAGCTTTAGATACTGCTACTACTTGTACTATAAAATTAGATGCAACAATAGGTACTCCTGACTCTATCAAAATAGACACTTTTGCCATTGATGCTTCCTGTGGAGGAGCAGATGGATTAGCAGCAGTTAGTATTTCTGGTGGAACAGAACCATACAATATTCTATGGACTATTGGTGTCGCAGAAGATACAATCAGAAACCAAGCTCCGGGTGTCTATACGGTACAAGTAACAGATGATTTTGATTGTGAAGTAACGCAAACAGTTACTATAGGAGAAGATACAACGCCTACCACTAGTGGCATAAATATTTTTTGTGCAGAGACTACTAGTACAAGCGTTACTTTTGAATGGGACCCAGTACCTGGTATACCACAATATGAGGTGCAGATTGGAGAAGATGCTTGGAAAGATCCTACTTCTTCTACCTCTATTTTAGTGTCTGATTTAAATATTTTAGAAGACGTTCAAATTAGAGTACGGGGAGCAAGTGATTGTATCACGGCATTGGATAGTATGACTTGTATGACGACAGATTGCACCCCTCCAACGGGATCATTCGATCGAGTAAATGAAGGGGCTTGTACGGATTATACGGATGGTGCTTTATCTATTGCTTCGACTTCTCCTAACTTAGTCTACATTTTGAATACAGATACCTCTACAACAGGTGTTTTCACAGATTTACCGCCAGGAGATTATTCTATAGAATTATTAGATACATTGACGGCTTGTACAAATACTATTGATACCGTACTCTTTAATCCTTTACCATTAAATGTTGAATTATTTGACCAATCAGAAAATTGTGGGGAAACAGATGGTATTGCAGCAGTAAACGTGACTGGAGGCGAAGGACCTTATCAAATAATTTGGGATAATGGGGAGACGACAGATACGATTAAAAATTTAAGTGCAGAAACTTATACTGCTACCATTATTGATAGTAGAGGTTGTTCCACTACTAGGGATATTATAGTAGATCTGACCATTGATAATCTAACGGATTTACGAGTACAGGTCAGTTGCCCAAGAATCACCAATAATAGTATAGACGTGACTTGGGAAGAAATACCTACCGTTTCAGATTATGAAGTCCAGATAAATAATGGAGAATGGACTAGCCCAAATAGTGAGGGCTTTACGCATCAACTAACAGATTTAGGTTTTTCTGAAGTCTTTGATATTAAAGTAAGAGGAAACAGTGATTGTGGTGGCGCCGTAATAGGCAATCAAATATGTGCTACTTCTACCTGTTTACCACTTATAGGAGGCCCTCCCACAATTGTTAGAGATATTAGTTGTAATGGCATGAATGATGGGGAAATTGATGTATTTATAAATACCCTTCCTTTTAATACGCCTACTACGCTACCATTTGTGGTTAGAGATTCCGCTGGTTTTAATGTAATTGACTATAGTCAAGATAGTACTATATTATTAGTCTCTGCAACTAGTGGATTTGTAATAGTTGGAGAAGATACCCTTAGAGCGACAGAACTCAATCCAATGGTTACTTTTAAAGATTTAGAACCTGGATCAAAAACAATTGCCTTTTGGGATTCTACTTTCTCTTGTAATAGTACCCAACAGATTGTTATTGGAGAACCCGACACCCTTGGCATCATCACCAACTTTATAGGAGGAGTTTCTTGTGACGGATTGGCAGATGGCGTATTTGCTTCCTCTGTACTTGGAGGTGCTGGCCCATATGAGTATACGCTTAATGGGGAATCCACCAGTTCAGAAATACATCCAAATCTAACTGCTGGAGACTATGAATTTGTGATTACAGATGCCAACGGTTGCGAGGTAAAAGAATCCTTTACGATTGAAGATGCTCCAGTCTTAATTGATACTACTTATCAACAAAACTTGGGTTGTGGGGAAACAGATAGCGGGGTGGCAGGTCTTGTCACTTCTTTTTCAGGAGACTATCAAGTAACATGGGATAATGGGACAATCGGAGATACTATTTCCAATCTTAGTGCGGGTAGTTATAAGGGAATTATTACGACGGATGCTGGTTGTACGGACTCTGTCGAGTTAGCGATCACAGATGTAGATTATACACTTGAAATAGGTAGAATTAATCCATTATGTGGGAATGAGAATAGCGCAACTGCCGTTGTTACAGCGGGTGCTTATGTTACAGCTATTGGAAATCCAGCAGGTGATTATTCGTATGAATGGAGTGATCCTAATAGCCAAACTACCGATACTGCGTTTGCCCTAACACCGGGTGATTATACCGTTACGGTTACAGATAATACGACTGGCTGTTCTAGGGAAGAAATGGTCTTTATTGTTGCTCCAGATGGGATTACTGTAAATAATATTCAAACGGCAGAAACCTGTCTTGGTTTAGGAGATGGCTCTGTGATATTCGATGTTCAAGGAGGCGTGCCTGGCTATAGCTATGACTGGGGCGATAATTTCTTTAGAGCAGATCCAGGAAGAAGTGATCTGAATGCAGGAGATTATGTAGTAACGATTACAGATCAGAATGGCTGTACGGTTGAAAATAGTTTTACGATCACGGCCCCTGAAAATATAGCCATCAACTTTATGGTAGATTCTATTTCTTGTGCTACCCCTACTGGTTCTGCTACAGCAGTCATTACAGGTGGTTCTGGAAATTTCAGCTATCTATGGAATGATGATGATAACCAAACGAGTATAGCCGCTACGGATTTAGAAGAAGGTACTTTTGACCTCATCGTAACAGACGAAAGTACAGGTTGTAATGAAACGGCCAGCGTGACTATTGGTAACATTCCTCCCGTCGTAATTAATACTAGTAGTACACCATCTTTTTGTAGGGAGAGTGCTACAGGTACCGCTAGTGTTGAAATTACTGGTGGTTCTGGAAATTATAGAATTCTTTGGGATGACCCACTAGCACAAGAAACCGCAACCGCAGAGAATTTGAATGCAGGTGATTATATGGTTTTAGTAATAGATGATTCAGGATGTGAAGAATCTCAACTAGTCACCGTAGCAGAAGAAGCAAATTCGATGGAAGTTAATTTCAATGTACAAAATATTACTTGTAATGGAACGGCTAACGGTATGGCTGAAGTAATGGTGACAGGAAATGGAGGCAATTATACCTACACTTGGTCAACTGGTAGTCAATCAAGATCTCTTGAAGATCTTCCCGGTGGAGAATACATGGTGACGGTATCTGACGACAACGGCTGCTCAAGTGTTAGTACCATTATGATTGAAGAACCAGCGTTTTTAACTGGTATAATCGACGAACAACAAATTAGCTGTAAAGGAGAAAATGATGGCAATATTGAGATACTTGCTGAAGGAGGCACTGCTCCATTTACATATAGTATTAATGGGAGTAGCTTCTCAGAGAGTCAGAATTTTCCTAATCTAAGAGAAAATATCTATCAAGTTTTAATCAAGGATAGCAATGGTTGCGAAGTAGATTTAGGTACGGTCAATATAGAAGAGCCAGAAGAAATAAATGTTGTTCTTGATAGACAATTAATTGCGCAATCTGGTTCTCCGATCAGTCTTGATTCAGAAGTACAGAACGCACAAGGGGAAGTAAGCTACAGTTGGGAAAGTGATGGAGAACAAGAATCAATTATCTGCGATGATTGTGATAGTCCATTAGTTTCACCAAGTTATGGGCAAGCTTATACTGTAACTGTTACCGATGAAATGGGATGTACCGCAGCGTCTACCGTCAACCTACTAGTTAGGCAAACAAGAGGCATAAATGTCCCTTCTGGTTTTTCTCCAAATGAGGATGGATTTAATGACTTATTAACGGTACATGGTACGGAAGGGACGCAAATCTTATCTTTCCAAATATTTGATCGTTGGGGGGAGTTGGTTTATCAAAATGATAATTTCTTGGTCAATGAAAGAAATATTGGCTGGGATGGAAAGTATAGAGGAGACACTATGAATGGTGGCGTGTTTACATGGGTGGCGGAAGTTCAATATCTTGATGGCGTTATTGAAATAGCGAAAGGACATACTACTTTGATTAAGTAAACCATTTTAATTCCATAAAAAAGCCTGATTTTAATAAAAATCAGGCTTTTTTTATAAGCAATTGTCTCCTTCTCTACCGTACACTTTTTAATTTTTATAAGAAAAACTGTTTTTGGAATAGATCGTCGAGGTTTGTAACCTCGATGCAGTATGATGATCGTATAGCATCGAGGTTACAAATCTCGACGATCCTAAAGTTTTTTATAGTAAGAAATGTTATCAACTTAATGCTTTGAATGTACTATTATTAACGTTCTGTCGTCAACATCATGGTGGCGATGGCCCGACAAAAACACTGGAGGGATTGTTTTTGTCTAGGGTTTTTGCTTCTTTTTTGATAACCAAGACTTACCAAGTTTTGAAAACTTGTTAAGTCTGCCAAAAACAGCATTCTCGGTCAGCCTGTAAGGCTACGAAAATAAAAAGAGCTTCGTCCTAGAAATCAAGCACTTACAACTGATTGCAGAATACATTCTTAAACAACTTCTATAAGTACAGATCAACGACTGATTTATATATTAGTTAAAATGGAATTTTTTAGGCATTTTTGCGGTTAAAGGAATGCTATTAGAATTAGACTTAAGACTTGGTAAGTTTTGAAAACTTCCCAAGTCTTGATGAAGTCTTGATCCTTAGCCGTCAGACTAAGAGACGGACTCTTAGTAGCAGACACTTAGAAAGTGGCTGATACTTGGGGTCTACGAAAAGGTGTCAGCCATTTTTAAAATGTCTGCCACCAAGAATCCGTCGTCAATGACCTGATTATCAAGGGCCTTTTTTAATAGCATGACGGCTATGGTCTTAATCTCAAATCATTTTAAAACTATCTATGTCGAAGAATAAAGAATCAAAAAATGAGTGGAATGTAGGAGAAAAGGAGCGAAAAGGAATTAAAAAAGAACAAGAACATGCCATATTAGTAGGATTGATTCATGGTAAACAAACAGAAGAAAAAACGAAGGAATATCTGGATGAATTAGAATTTTTAGCCATGACTGCTGGGGCTAAGACTGTCAAAAGAATCACGCAAAAACTCCCCCACCCTAATCGAAGTACTTTTGTCGGTAGCGGTAAACTACAAGAAATAGCAGATTATATAGAAGCCAATGAGGATATTACCATGGTCATTTTTGATGACGATTTGACGGGGAAACAAGTTTCTGTATTAGAAGAAGAACTCACCGTAAAAATTATTGATCGGAGTACCCTTATCCTAGATATTTTTGCCAGTCGAGCACAAACAGCACAGGCTAAGGCCCAAGTGGAGTTGGCGCAGATGCAATATGTGTTACCACGATTGAGAGGCCTTTGGACCCACTTAACTAGACAAAAAGGGGGTATCGGTATGAGAGGACCAGGGGAAACAGAAATTGAAACAGATAGACGGATCGTTAGGGATAAAATCTCTAAGTTAAAGGATAAGTTAGCAGAAATAGATAAGCAAAATCAAACTCGTAGAAAAAATAGAGGGGACATGATTCGGGTTGCATTAGTTGGGTATACCAATGTAGGGAAATCCACGATCATGACCTTGCTCAGTAAATCGGAAGTTTTCGCAGAAGACAAATTATTTGCCACCTTGGATACGACTGTACGAAAAGTGGTATTGGATAGAATGCCTTTTCTTTTATCCGATACCGTTGGGTTTATTAGAAAATTACCGCATCATTTGATTGAAAGTTTTAAGTCTACCCTAGATGAAGTGCGAGAAAGTGACATTCTCTTACATGTCGTTGATATTGCCCATCCACAATACGAAGATCATATCCATACTGTCAATAAAACATTAACCGAATTAGAAGCGATTGATAAGCCGACAATAATGGTTTTTAATAAAATGGATTTATATCGAACCATCAATTTCGATGACTATTTAGATAAGAAAAATAAAGACTCTATCGAGAAAGATTTGCAAGAGAATTTGAAAAACACTTTTGATAAAGACAATGTGTTTATCTCTGCTATTAAGAAGGAAAAGATTAGTGAACTTAAAGAAAAAATGAAGGTATTAGTAGAGCAAAAATATGAGGAACGTTATCCGTATAAGACGAAGTATTGGTAGGCAACTTCAACTTCAACTTCAATCTCAACTTCAAATCTTGAAGTTGACCTACACAACTAGCAAGGTCTCGCATTGAGATTGGAGTTGAGGTTGAGGTTAAAAACTCACCTCATCCGCTTCAGCCGATTCAGTAAATAAATCATTTTAACATTCAAGGAAGGAGTAGCATTAAAAAAATGCCCATTAATTAAAATATGATCTGTTCCTCTTTCAATCGTTTGTAAATCTTTATACGCTACTTTTTCAGCCTTCTTGAAATGTGCCTTCCAATACAATGCAGTTTCTGTCATCGCAAAACCTTCTTTGCAAGAGCCAAATACGGTTTGATCACAAATTAAAATAATTTTTTCTTGCTTGGCTGGAAATAAATAGTACCTCCCCGCATTTTGCAGCTTAGGTAAAGGCATTTTTAAAAAATCAGTATAGACCGTTAACTCTTCTTCCTCAAATGCAAGATAATCTAGCAACATCTGGTATAAATTTACCTGATCGCTTGGAATGCCCTCATATTTTAAGGTCGAATCAGAAATTGGCGTTTCATTGATTTCTTGGCAATATTTTATTAGAAAAAAATCTAGTAATCCTTCAAAAGAAGTGCTCAACATTTGGTCTACCTCTTGATTGATAGATGGTCCTTGTTTGCTATGTATAGAGTACGCCTCCTCAGCTAGTTGATCGGTTCGCAGCTTAAATACTTCTTGAAAATCAGAGCGCATTAAATGGTTGAGATAGGCTTCTTTATTCTTCGGATCATGCGCTTGCTTAATACGAGCATCTAAAGCCATAACAAAATATTGCCGTATGGTACCTCCTAATGATTTAACATCTCTAAAATCCAATGGATATTTCGCTTCATAACTGGGGTCAACATAGGAGGATGCTACAGGTATTTCACCAATACTAGTACCGCAACCTGCACAAAACTGTGCCCCCAAATTGTTTTCATGTTGGCAATGACCGCAAGCCGTTTTTGCCTGTTTGACTTTGGCGCCACAATGAGAGCAAAATCTAGCATTGACCGTGAGCGGTGATTGACAAAATTGACAGTTTCCCATGTTTTTTAATTCCTCAGTAGTATTTATTCTTAAACAACTTCATCGCTAAAATACTCAATTCTTGGGAAAATACTAAATAACTCATTGTACAGTATATCAAATGAATTTAACATGTGTGCATCTCTAATATGGAAATAGGTGCTATTTGTAGAAAAAACCAATGGTAGATACCTCATAATGAATACTTTTGGCGGATTTTTTGCCATATAAAAAGCAAAAGAATTAATAATGAATCGTACCTATTTAACCATTCTGTTCAGTATTTGCGTTTGCTGCTCTCTTTGGTCGCAACAAGTAGACTTAAAACAACTTCAAAAAAAGGCGGAAAAAGAAAACACAGCTACTGTTTACAATCAATTAGCAGTTGCATTACTAGACGTCAATAAGCCGTATGAAGCTAAAGAAATGGCTTCAAAGGCATTGGATTTGGCTACAGCAGAGGCTAAGCAAGAAGAAAGTGCTAAAGCCAATCAAACACTTGGATTGATTTCACAGGTTTCTTTTGATTATACAAGTGCTGTTAAGCATTTTTTGAAGGCTCAAGAGGGATGGAGAGCTGTAGAAAATAGAAATGGTTTAGCACAATCAATATTTTCAGTTGGAAATATTTATTATCTGGAGGACGAATATAAGCAGGCACTACCCTACTTAAATGAGGCGATTGAATTATTCGAAAAAACAGGGAATAGACAAGGGATCGCTTCTGTTAAAAAGGTCTTGGGAGATGTGTACTACAAACAAAATTTCATTGGTAAAGCAAAAGCGAGCTATGGTCAAGCATTTAATTTGTATATCGAAAATGAAGAGTATAAAAAAGCAGCTAGTTTGGCTAGATTCCTAGGTCAATTATCCTTGGATGTTGGAGAGTATGAAAGTGCCCAAACTTATTTTAGACAATCGCTAGATTTAAATGGTGCTTTGGAAGATTTACCTAATATAGCGATTGATTATAAAGATTTAGCTTTAGTAAGTCTAGCACAAGGACATACAGACGAAGCACAAGAAAATAATCAGGTATCTTTTGATTTAAGAAACCAATTACAAGATACTTTCGGTTTAGCAGAGAGCTACAAAAATTTTGGTCTGATTGCTTTGGCTAATAATAATAAAACAAAAGCATATCAACATTTAGAAAAAGCGGGAGACCTGTTGAAAAATAGTGCTATCCAAAAAGAAACGCCTACAATATATACGGCTATTGAAAAAGCCTATGCAAAATTAGGAAAATATGACGAAGCTTATCAGTATCAATCAGAAGCTGTCAAGAGTAATAAAATACTAGCTGCTAATGAAAAAGCAAAAGCATTATATGAACTAACAGTTCGTCATAATTCTGCTTTAGAAGCGGAGAAAAAGCAAAAGAAGATTGCCTTACTAGAAAAAGACAAAGTCGCTGGAAATAGAATCAAATGGTTTTTATTTGCGGTTATAGGTCTTATTGCTAGTTTATTTTCTATGCTATTTTTGAACTTTCAAAGAAAGAAAAAAGCCAACTTATTATTACAGGATAAGAACAATAAAATAGAATGGCAAAAAACAGAAATAGATAGAAAGAACGTCCAATTAGTGGAAAAGGCGGCAAGTCTTGATCTGTTAAATACAAAGTTGGTCGATGAGATGGCTGAACGAGAATCAATGGAAAAATCTTCTTTTGCTAGAGATAGTTTCCTTGCAATGATGAGCCATGAAATGCGTACACCAATTAATATCATAGTTGGTTTAACTCATTTATTGTTAGAAGACAATCCGCACGATAGCCAAAAAGAGGCACTGCGAAAATTACAATTCTCTGCGAATAATTTAGTCGTATTTATTAATGATGTATTAGATTATTCTAAAATCGAAGCGGGTAAACTGGTCATGCAAAACCGATCCTTTTCTGTTTCCAAAGTGGTAGAGGAGGTCAAAAATTGGTCTATTGCGCAAGCTAAGGAAAAGAACGTTAGTCTTAATTTTGAAATAGATAAAAAAATACCAGAGAAATTAGTAGGTGATCCTGTTAGATTAAATCAAATCATTACAGATCTTATAAGTAATTCGCTAAACTACACAGAGAATGGCTATATTAATACTAAGATCAAT
This sequence comes from uncultured Saprospiraceae bacterium, assembly GCA_937921525.1. Taxonomy (GTDB): domain Bacteria; phylum Bacteroidota; class Bacteroidia; order Chitinophagales; family Saprospiraceae; genus JAFMDF01. The sequence continues at coordinate 944 of CAKZUM010000441.1, read as the reverse complement.
TTGCATAAATTGAATAATAATGAATTGACTCTTTTTATCCAGATTGAAGATAATGGTAAGGGAATTGAGCAGAATAAATTGAAAGAAATGTTCAAGAACTTTACTAGAGATCCAAAAGCAGATTTATATGATGGAGTCAGTACTTCAGGACTTGAATTAGCGATCACTAAAAGATTGGTAGATCTGCAAAATGGTAAAATTGAAGCGAATAGTATTTTAGGAGAAGGTTGTACCTATAAGATGTTCTTACCTTTTACGACCTTGTCTGATTCAACAACCGGAACGGTTGAAGAAAAAAAGGTGATTTCTTACAATTTCATGGTTGGAAAAAATGTATTAGTAGTTGAGGATAACAAGATCAACCAATTAGTTGTACGAAAGATGTTAGACAAAATTGGTATGAATGTTACGACTGCTGATGATGGGCTACAAGCATTAGATGCTATTCAAAATAACGGCTATTTTGATTTGGTATTAATGGATATTCAAATGCCAAATATGGATGGATACAGAGCAACTGCAGAAATCAGGAAATCGCCTGATCCAAAAATCAGCCAAATGCCTATCATTGCCTTGACTGCCTCTGCCTACTTATCGGAAAAAGAAAAAGCACAGTTATTTGGAATGGATGAACACGTAGGAAAGCCTTTCGGACCAGATGAATTAATGGAAAAAATTAGTGCGTGTCTTTCTAGAGATCGACAGAAAATTAAAGTGGTCTCTCGGTCAAATAATTAGGATTAGGGTTTTGGGATTATAGGATCGCACATCATGTGATCCTATAATCCCTAAATCTTACCATCCTAATCATTCTTCGCCCGCCGCCGCTTACCAAATATATCCAGTTTCTCCTTGGCAGGCGTATCTTTATCCGCTTCTCTTGGTGGTTCTTCTGATACTAAGTCAAATATCTTCTCTTTATATTTCCACACACCATCTTCAAA
>CAKZUM010000440.1 GCA_937921525.1 uncultured Saprospiraceae bacterium | reverse complement strand
ATTATTCAATATGACAGAGTTACTTTCTGGATTACCGATTATTCTAGTCCTAGGACTAATCATTCTTTCTATGGGAATCTTTACAGTCAAACAAACGACGGCTGTAATCATAGAACGATTTGGCAAATTCCAATCTATTCGATATGCTGGTCTTCAATTTAAAGTTCCTTTTATTGATCGAGTAGCAGGTCGAGTAAGTATGAAGATTAATCAGTTGGATGTGATGGTAGAAACGAAAACAAAAGATGATGTTTTCGTTAAATTAAAGGTATCCGTGCAGTATCTGATACTAAAGGATTCTATCCATGAAGCATTTTATAAATTAGAAAATCCACACGAACAAATTACTTCCTATGTTTTTGATACCATCCGTGCGGAAGTGCCGAAGATGCGATTAGATGAAGTCTTTGAGCGTAAAGATGATATTGCCAATGCGATTAGAAGAGAATTAGAGGACGCAATGAATACCTATGGATATGGAATTGTAAAAGCCCTAGTCACAGATATTGATCCTGATATGGAAGTGAAAAAAGCGATGAACCGTATCAATGCTGCGGAGAGAGAGAAGTTAGCGGCAGAGTATGAGGCAGAAGCAGATCGTATTCGTATTGTAGCTAAAGCAAAAGCAGAGGCAGAAAGTAAACGCCTACAAGGTCAAGGTATTGCAGATCAAAGACGAGAGATTGCGAAAGGATTAGAAGAGTCCGTAGAAGTACTGAACCAAGTGGGGATCAATTCTCAAGAAGCTTCTGCGCTTATAGTGGTTACACAGCATTATGATACCTTACAGTCGCTTGGAGATAATACCAATAGTAATTTAATTTTATTACCTAATTCACCAACGGCTGGTAGTGATATGTTATCTCAAATGGTCACTTCTTTTGCAGCTTCCCAACAGTTAGGAGAAACGATGAAATTGAATAATCCTAAGAAAGTATTAGCGAAGAGAGATCGATTGGAGGAGTAAGTTTTTAATCTCAATCTCAACTTCAACTTCAATCTCAACTTCAATCTCAACTTCAAAACTAGATGTACTAATTAGACGTTTGGTTTGAAGTTGAAGTTGAAGTTGAAGTTGAGATTGCAATTGTAGTTACAAATAGTACTAGCCAAATAACAAGCCTGCCTCTTTCTTTATAGCCTGCAATGCCATATTCAAGGGAACATCATTTCGTTCATTCAGTGCATTGATCAAAGCAGTACTCAATTCTTTCGCACTTGCCTTAGGATCAATGGTTTCTGCTATTCCACTAATTAAGTTGATAGTATCATTTTTAGCGATACTAATAATCTCCCAAAGCTGGCTAGATACATACACTTGTTGAGTGATATTATGCTCATATTCTTGCTGTATGGCCATAAGCATTGCATAGCGCAACGCTCCTGCTTGCATCTCTTCTGTTCGCAATCGTAGCATTAAATTTGGAATAGATATACGTTCACAAAACAGCGATAAACGTTCGTAGGCTTGGAGTCGTAGGGGTAGGGTAGCGTCTTGTTGATTCTTTTGTATATCTAATTGCTTTAGCTGGTGTTGACCAGCCAGAAATTTACCAAACAAACTTTGTACCGCCCAAAACATTATTAATGCAGGGATGGTAAATTTTAGGATCTCAAATATTGCAGTTAACCAAGTAGGCATCATTAGGGGACAGTTAGAAAATACAAGAATAGGACATTTATTAATACTAGTTTGTACTTTTAAAGTTGCAAACTAGTTGTCTTGCAATTATACAACTATTTTTGATTTTAAAACTAGGCTTGTTTGTAAATAAGGATTGAATATATGAAAATTCGGCAAGTTTATCTAAACCACAAAAGTAGTTGACAATTTTACCACATAGATACATAGGTCACATAGTATGACGTGATAACTATGTGCTCTATGTACCTATGTGGTAAAATACAATCCTAGCTTTGTAAATTTTTATAGTTTGTAAACGAGATCTGTCTCTGCTCTCTATTCTAAAAATAATCATCAAAGAAACTATGTCAAGAGCAATATATACATTCATCGGTTTTTTATTATTTTTATTCGGATTTATGGCTTTGGCTTTAAGTCTGGTGGGGGTGCAACTTAGCTTTTTAACTTGGATAGATGCGCCGGGGAGATTATTTGGTTTTGTGATACGACTCCTGATGATACTTGCTGGCATTGTGATCGTTGTCCTTACTCGGACGGATTGGAGAGAGGAAAAAGGCTTAGAATAGGGGAGAGTAGTTCTTTTCCGTTAAATCTATGTTAATAGGTTTATAAAGGAAGTACTACATATAGACAAGGACGTTTTGTTTTTGTAGCTTTGATCTATAGATAAGACTTCTTTAGAATAAATGAATATGAAAGAATTAACTTTTTTAAAATATGTAGCGGTTATTATTGCTATGGTTGCGCTTGGGTTTGTTGATGCGGCTGGACAAGGGAAGCAAGATAGCTTAATACAATTTTCTGGACTAGTGTTAGATGGAACGACAGAGGAATTATTGCCTGTACCATTTACCAATGTTTACGCCAAAGAAGATACTCGTAGAGGGGTGTCTACAGATTTTAAAGGTTTTTTCACTTTGGTAGCCGAGAAAGGAGAGACCATTATCTTTTCTGCTATTGGTTATAAGGAGGTGGCATTTGTAGTACCTGATACATTATCTGATAACCGATATTCTATTGTCCAATTAATGTCTCAAGACACGATTAATTTACCAGAGACAGTAGTATTCCCTTGGCCGAGTCGAGAACATTTTAAGATTGAATTTCTCGCGATGGATGTAACGCCAGAGTTACAGCGTAGAGCCTCAGAAAATATTGCCCAAGATATTCTAGAAGAACGCAGAAGTGCGGTAGCAGTAGATGGGAATGAAACCTCTGATTATTACTTAAGACAGCAGGCTAATAATTATTATCATTATGGACAGTTTCAACCGATGAAGATATTTGATCCGATTGCGTGGAGTAAGTTCTTTAAGTCTTGGAAAGATGGAGATTTTAAGAAAAAGAAAGATAAGAAGTAAGGGATAAAGGTGGGCGATACTTTCAACGTGTCGCCCACCTTTATTTTTTACATCTAGCTCAGAATTTCAATAAATTCCGATACACCAAATCCACAGGTAAGCCCATAATATTCGCATAGGTCCCTTCTATTTTTGAAATTTTACACAAACCCAACCATTCTTGTATAGCATACGCCCCCGCTTTGTCATAGGGCTGATAGGTATCAATGTAGTATCGTATTTCTTGATCTGATATTGGTTGAAAATGCACCTTTGCGTGACCACTAAAAATTGATTTTTGTTCAGCGGCTAATAAGCATACACCTGTTACTACCTCATGTACTTTACCAGAAAGTGCCGTTAAAATACGAATAGCATCTTCCTTATCTTTTGGTTTTTCATAGATCACATTATCCAAAATAACAATGGTATCTGCTGCTATAACAATCTCTTGATCTTTGATGAATTCGCTGCAGGCAGTTGCTTTTTTTTCTGCTAAGAAGGCAGGCACTTCTGAAGGGGGTAGGGTAGCAGGGTAAGATTCCTCTGTATCTTTCGTTTGTATGGTAAATTCAAATCCTGCCTCTGTTAATAATTGACTTCTACGAGGAGATTTGGAAGCTAAAATTAATGGTCTGTTGATAATCATGATACGGAGATTTTTATAAAACGAGATGTAGACTTGGGAAGTTTCTAAAACTTACCAAGTCTTACGAACGCATAATACTCACTTTAGCCACTTCCTATGAATCCGAAGTACCTTTTCAATAACATCCCTAACACATCCCTCTCCACCATTACTTGGCGATACAAATAAGGAAATCTCTTTAATTTCAGGAACAGCAGATTTAGGACAGGTCGGCATACCCACTAGCCTCATCACTTGATAGTCTGGCAAATCATCCCCCATATACAACACTTCCGTATCTTCCAAATCATGGATATTTGTAAACTCTTGATAATCTTCCTTTTTATCTCTAGACAGATGATAAATATCCGTAATTCCTAAATCCTTAAAAGTGGGAGTAAGATGGGTTAAATTACCTCCAGAAATGAAGGCAATTTTATACTCGTGTTGGATAGCAATCTTCAAAGCAGTTAAATCTTTTTGATGTAATTGCCGCATGATTTGTCCATTTTCAAAAACAAAAATATGCTGATTACAAAGCACTCCATCCACATCAAAAACGAATGCCTTTATTTTCTTAAATTTTTCTACATTGTTCATTGAAAAGAAAATTAGAGATTGTTACTAAACATTTCTTAAAGCGATCTCTAGATCATTAATCAAATCTTTTACATCTTCTATACCTACACTTAGACGGATTAGCGAATCGGTCAAGCCAATCTTGAGTCTTTCTTTTTTAGGTATAGCGCCATGAGTCATGGTGGCGGGATGGCCTATCAGAGATTCAACCCCACCTAATGATTCTGCTAAGGTAAAAAGATGAGTCGTACTTAGTATTTTCATAGCATCTTCCGCACTGCCTCCTTGAATATCAAAAGAGATCATTCCTCCAAAATCGCTCATCTGTTCCTTTGCGATGGCATGGTTAGGATGATCTTTGAAACCGGGATAATACACTTTCCCCACTTTTGGATGTGCTTTCAAAAATTTAGCTATTTTTTTTGCATTCTTACACGAACGCTCTACCCGAAGATGCAAAGTTTTGATTCCTCTCAGGACGAGGAAACAATCCTGTGGGCCGGGAATCGCACCAACTGCATTTTGTAAATAATGTAATTTTTTTGATAAATCTTCCGTCTTCACCACTACTGCACCCATCACTACGTCAGAGTGACCTCCTAGATATTTAGTTGCAGAATGACAAACCATATCTGCTCCTAAGTCTATTGGATTTTGCAAATAAGGAGAGGCAAAAGTATTGTCCACACAAATCATAATATCCCCATATTCTTTGACTATAGCACAGATTGCTTTAATATCAATAATATTGAGCATCGGATTAGTGGGTGTTTCTAACCATACTAACTTTGTCTTCTTTTTATTGAGGTGTTTTCTAATGTTTTCTGGCGTATCTAAATCCACTAATACAGACTTGATTCCATAAGGCTCAAATACGGTTTTCATTAACCGATAGGATCCACCATATAAATCATTGGAGGCTATTACTTCATCTCCGGGCTTTAGTAGTCTCAGTATAGCATCCATTGCTGCTAATCCGCTACTAAAGCAAATAGCATCTACGCCATTTTCGAGTGCTGCCAAATTCTTTTCCAAAACAGATCTGGTAGGATTATGCGTCCTAGCGTATGCATACCCTTTATTTTTACCAACGGCCTCTTGTGCATAGGTCGAGGTTTGGTAAATAGGCGTCATGATGGCCCCTGTTGCTGGATCTGGTTCGATACCTGCATGGATTACTTTAGTTCCGAATTTCATTGTTTTGGATTAGTTCGTTTATGTATTAGTCTGAATTCTGAATGTAGAATTGAGAATTGAGAATGCTTATAAAACTTTGACAATCAAGATTTAATTTTCACCAAATAGGGCAAACGAAAAGTCAAAATCGTAATATGTAATTCATTGGAAAATGTTTGGGTCGATGGTTGAAGTTTGTAACTTCAACCTAATATTTTGAAAGTTTGTAACTTTCTTCCACTAAATACATATTATAAAAACGACTTTTCGTTCGCCCTATTCACCAAACGAAAAAAGTGGAATAAACATTATTGCTACGTAAAAGAACAAATAATTATTGAGTTTTAGAATGCTTAATAACGAGTGAAAAATAAGGTATCGATTTTGACTTGCAAATAATACATTTTTAAACAACTTCCTAGAGTTATTTTAAAAAACACTTTCAATTTGTTCAAATTTCATGTATATTGCGAATAAGTCTTTCCCCTCTCTCTCAGAGTCAAATCTTCATCTGAGATCCATCCACATCGTATCAAATAACATCTCCCGTCTAACTTACTAAGTCTCCGTATTAAACATATTAGGAATAAGAATTACTTGTTTCATTGTAGTATGATGCAGTAACCAATTTATTACAGATTTTTCTGTGATGAAATATTACGATATTTCATATGCAACTTTAACTATAGAATTCTTCCCTCCATCCTGGTGATTATTGTAAATGTTATTTTAAATGTTGAATTAATGAGATTTTCATCAACCCTACTATTTGTTTGCAAAAAACAGTTATGGTCTTTAGTTGTGTATGGCTTATGCCTTTTAGGTACGTTGTCCTTGGCGGCGCAAACTAGCTATACATCTTTTCCAAAGAATGAGCAGTTATACCAAAGGGAAATATCCAGTAACCATGCAAGTATTCCTGTCAATGGAACTATTGCACAATACACGGGCTACACAAAACTATCCCTTAAAGTGTATAAAGAATCAAATGTAGTGTTTGATCAAAGTAGGAACTTATATTACTCTGGCGGACGCTCCTCTTTTTCTTTTTCGGTAAGAATTCCTGCGGAGTTGTCAAACTATAAATTTGAGTTATACGGCGATCGAGATGGGACAAAAACTTTATTGAAAAGTGCCAATAGAGTAGTGGTAGGAGACATTATTTTAATAAATGGTCAATCCAATGCCTTAGCCTATGCTGCTGCCAAACCTGCAGATTTTGACGACTTTGCGAGAACTTATGAAAATGGGTGGAAATTGATGCAATATTCTTTCCCTGGACAATGGGGTGCTCATTTAGCAAAAACGATTATTCAAAAGAAAAGAATACCTGTTGCCATTTTTAATCAAGCAGAAGGCGGTAAGTTCATTTCTTATTTTTTAAGAAATAACAGTAATCCTAATGCTGGTAATTATGGAACACTAAAAAGACGATTAGAAGATGGTGGTTTTAATAAAAAAGTTGCTAGTATAATTTGGTTTCAAGGAGAAACGGATGGTTGGGAAACGTCCATCTCAGAATATAAGAATTCGTTTAAACAATTACATCAAGCTTGGAAACAAGACTATAATCCTACTAGAACTTATATCTACCAGATACGATTCGGTTCTTGTAGCCATGTAAAGCCATACCCAATGGAAGCGCAACGCCAATTAGCGGAAGAGCTATATGATGTAGGAATTATGAGTACTACTAATGCAGATCATGATGGTTGTCATTTCCCTTTTGAGAGAGGGTATCAACCATTAGCGCAGCGGTTATATGAATTGATTGATAGAGATATTTATGGTGTTAGTAAAACTAATGTAGAGGCGCCTGCTATTAGCAAAGCTACCTTAACTTCTTCTCGAGAAATAAAATTAGAATTTGACAACACTTCTAGTCTTTCCTATTCAGGAAACCCTTGGTCAGAATTTACACTAGAAGGATCTTCAGCAAGAGTTACTAGTGGTAGAATAGTTGGGAATGAACTTAGATTAACTTTGTCTTCTGCTGTTTCCTCTTTACAAGGCATTACCTATTTAGCGCATATTGGAAGTGCTAGAAACTGGGTGTATAATTCGAATAACGTTGGTCTATTATCTTTCTATGATTTCCCTGTAAGTCTAGGAACTACATCCGTTAATCTACCAGATGATCCTACTCCTACTCCTACCCCTACTCCGACTCCGACTCCCACGCCAACTAACTGTGGTGACGTGACGGTAGGTATGGGGGCTAGTTCTATTACACTTAGTGGTTTGAACGCACCAATTGTAACGATACAGGTATTTAGGGCTGACTGGACTTCTGCATTTAGTTGTAATGGAGACTGTAATGGACCTACAAAAACAATTAATAATCTTGCTGTTGGAAAATACTTTGTTAGAGTACAATTACTCTCTGCCAACTGGCAATTGATCTGTAAGGTAGAAGATTTTTATACAGTCGATGGGTCTGGGTCAACTACACCACAAGAAGAACCACCAAGTTCTAGCAATGGTAATAGCTGTGATAATATTAATATTTCGACTAATTCAAGCGGCGTGGTCGTTAGTGGTTTAGATCAAGCAACGATTGGTTCTTTATTGGTCTTATCAGAAGATTGGAGTATTAGTTATTTTAATTGTTGGGGAGATGCCTGTGGTAGTGGGGATATTACGGTTCCAGTAGGAAGAGGTTCTTACAGAGTCGTTGCAAAACATTACAGTGCTGCTTATCAAGAAGTTTGTAACAAAGAGCGTGTAATTACGGTAGGTAATTTGACAGAAGAAACGAGTCGTAGAAATAGGGTAAGTACCAATGAAGTTGAACGAGAATTTAAGGTGTTTCCAACTTTTGTGGTAGATCACCTTCAAGTCCAGTTACCCAAAGCCACTAATTATATTAAAGTATTTTCTCAACAAGGACAGTTAATACAAACTGTAAACGTTAAAAACTGGAAAGCAAATCAATCTATACAATTAGATAGTACTGCTCAAGGAATGTATTTTTTGAATGCTTATTTTGAGGATGGTACGAATAAAACTAGTAAGTTTTTTATTCAATAGTTTAATTTATTTGAGTGTTAAAATGAAGTTGGAATAGCCAATTTATTGGATCACTTACAGTAGAATGTCGTCAACTTAAGAAAAACTAGGCAGCTTATAAGACATAATTCAACGCGGAGCTACTTCGTAGCTACACGGATTTTTTTTGGATTTTTGTAGGTCGTGTATCTAGGCGTTGACTTTTTTTATTACTAATTATGTCCTACTCCAATATGGAGCTACTTTGTAGCTATATGGATTTTTGTAGGTCGTGAAGGATGTTGACAGTTGAAAGCCACCATACAGGTATGTCACGCTCTCGACCTAGGGAACACATCTAATAAAGGCGACCTATAAAATCATTTAAATCTGCGTTGAATTATGCGTATTTAGAGATCTAGTTCCTTAAGTTGACGACATTCCACTTCCAGTGGACGGATGAAACGTGCAGCTTGATCGGACCACTGCAAGTGATCCGATCAATTTCAGGAAAGTGCCCTGAACATACGCTTCCAAAAAAAAAAGCATGGTGATTTCACCATGCTTTTTTTGTACAGAAGCTATTTTAAATAACTTCAACAAGTAGCTATTTTATCCTAAAGGATTCTCTCCTTCGTCAAACTTCCATTTGCCGTCAGATTGTTTTGTACCCTCTCTAGTTGGTTGAGTATTTGACTGAGTATTTGACTGAGGATGTTGTTGTTGAGGAAGATTGTTATTAGCTTGTCGGCCGCCTGCAAATTTTTTATACATGCTATATAACATTGGACCAAATGTGATCAAGAGTCTGAATAATCTACCCATTATTTATGATTTTTAATTTTATTGCAAATACTCTTTCAATCCATTCTTTATTAGACAAGAGTACCTACACTTGTTTGAATCTATATTTCTGACTAGTAAAAGAATAGCTCGTCACCCTATTTAACATAGAATTCACTTAGGAACATTTATTTTATCAACCTAAAACCGTTCTTTTCAAACTTATCGAAGCCTTTTTGCACCCGCAACCAAGCTAAACCATCATGGTCTTTGATTCTGTATACATCTTTAAAGCCATTCGCTACTGCTTGGTCTAGATGTACAAAGGCGTTGGCTTTATCCTCCATTAAAGAGTAGGCACATGCAATATTAAAATGTGCATTAGAATCTGAAGGATCAATTTCCAAAGCTTTTTTAAAGTCTACAATTGCTCCTTTGTAGTCATATTCCTTATACTTTTCAATACCGCTCTTTTTATGTAAAGAGTTATCTGGCTTAGGTGGGCGCCGTTGTCTAGGTGCTTGATAGCCACCTGGTTGCCCGAATCCCCCTGGCTGTTGACCATAGCCGCCTCTATTCCTAGGCTGTTGTCGGCTGTTTCTTGATTGATTTCTTTGATATTGATTATAGGCCCGCATGATAGCCGGGCCAAACATTATTAGTAATTGAATTAAACGTCCCATTATTAAAATTTGAAGTTTTCTAGATTATTTTGGAATACCTTTTTTTCCTAGTAACGAGGAGATAATAAATGTACGTTCTTGGGTAGCTTATTTTTTTCTTAGTTTTCTCTTGAAAGCGGGAGTATTGTTGATACTATGACCGATCCTGCCTGCGTGCCTTGGCAGGCAGGTTCAAGAGGAAAATAAGAT
>CAKZUM010000439.1 GCA_937921525.1 uncultured Saprospiraceae bacterium | reverse complement strand
TACGTATATGAATTATAGATTTTTTTGCTAGTTTTCTTCAAAAAATCAGTGCATAGCCTAGCTACGGACTTATTTTTTGGAGGAAACTAGCGGAAAAAGATATTTTCAGATATGTGTTTATTATTTAGAAACAACCCTATTCTTTAAAAAGCAATTTTATGTGTATTTTGGTGGTCAAAATACACATACGAATTGCCCACTCCAAAAGAGATACTCCAACAATACTGGAAATTCCAATCTTTTCGACCACTCCAAGCCGAAATTATCCAATCTGTCTTAGATGGCAAAGATACCCTTGCCCTATTACCAACAGGTGGGGGGAAGTCTATTTGTTTTCAGATACCCTCCCTATGTCAAGAAGGTATTTGCATTGTTGTATCTCCCCTCATTGCATTGATGAAAGATCAAGTGGAGCAATTAAAAAAAAGGAATATTACTGCGGTCGCTATCTACTCAGGTATGCGCTATCAAGATATTGATCGAGAGCTAGACAATTGCGTATACGGCAATATTAAATTTCTATACCTTTCGCCCGAACGTCTAAGCACGGAATTAGCACGACAACGCATCGCAAAAATGAATGTGAATTTGATAGCCGTTGACGAAGCCCATTCAATTTCTCAATGGGGCTATGATTTTAGACCCTCTTATCTGGAAATTGCTACGATTAGAGAACTCCATCCCAAAGTTCCAGTATTAGCCTTAACCGCAACGGCAACAGATGTAGTAAAAGAAGATATTCAAGATAAATTGGAATTTAAGGAAAGAAATCTTTTTCAAAAAAGTTTTGAGAGAAAGAACCTATCTTATGTTGTTCTAAAAGAAGCCAATAAATTAAATGCCTTACTGAATATTATTACCAAAGTAAAAGGGTCGAGTATCGTATATGCCCGTAGTAGGAAAAGAACACAGGACATAGCCATATTTTTGCAGCGCAATAAAATCCATGCAGATTTTTACCATGCAGGATTGAGTCCAGACAGTCGCTCTGCAAAGCAAGATGCTTGGGTTCAAAACAAAAAACGAGTGATTGTTTCGACCAATGCTTTTGGAATGGGAATAGATAAACCAGATGTAAGAACAGTCGTCCATATGGATCTTCCAGATAGTTTGGAAGCCTATTTTCAAGAGGCAGGTCGAGCAGGTCGAGATGAGGAAAAAGCCTATGCGGTTTTATTATATGATGAAGTAGATAAAAAGCGATTGGAACATGCTTATGAGCAAGCTTTTCCAGATATGAAAACGATCAGACAAGTATATAGAGCATTAGGTAGTTATCTTCAACTAGCGGTGGGTGGAGGCATAGGAAAAAGCTATGATTTTGACATTGGAGCATTTATTAAGACTTTCCAATTAGAAGTATTAAAAACTTATAATTGCCTTAAAATTTTAGAACAGTCGGGTTGGCTAATTTTGAGCGAGTCCGTTTTTCTTCCAGCCACCCTTAGAGTGAAGGTAGATCGAGAAAAATTGTACGATTACCAATTACGGAATAAAAAACTAGATCGGGTTATAAAAAAAACTTTGCAATTATATCAAGGGGTTTTTAATTACCCTGTACGAATTAAAGAATCTCAGTTAGCCTACGCTCTAAAAATCCCTGTAAAAGAATTGGTTCAAAGTTTAAATAAATTACAGCAAGATGGTATTCTTCAATATAGCCCTCAAAAAGATCAACCCCAATTAATATTCTTAAAAGAAAGAGTACCTGTAGATAATTTAGTCATCGATCAAGTATTGTTTAAATTTAGAAAAGAGCGGTTTGGCAAAAATATTAAAGCAGCCATCAAGTATGCCGAAAAAAATAGTTGTCGGAGTAAACAATTATTAAGTTACTTTGGGGAAATAAACGCGCCCTTATGCGGACAGTGCGATGTTTGTCTTGGAAGAAATAAACCAGAGGTAGAAGAAGCGACCTTCGAGCGATATAAGCAAAAGATATTTTTATTATTAAAAAAAGAAAACTTGAGTGCTCTTGAGATTAAGGAAGCCTTTTCTCCTAAACGACATGAACAAGTTCTGACAACGCTTAATTTTCTTTTAGAAGAAGGCTTGGTGAAAGTCTTAGAAGATCAAAAATTAAAATGGGTTGGGGACTAATTCGACAAAAGATTTTATTTAGCATAGCCGTTAGGAACCGTTCCTTAGGTTAAGAGACGGACTCTTTGTAGCAGACACTTTGAAAGTGGCTGATACTTTAGGTCTACGAAAAGGTGTCAACCATTTTTTAAATGTCTGCCATCAAGAACTCCCCAACTCAATTTATTTTAAAATGCTAATCAATATAGATCTACTAAAGTACCAGTCAAGGTTAAAAGTAAAAAAGGAATTAGGTAAGAAAATGATTTTTGATCCAATCCGAAAAAAGTATTTAGTGTGGCAGCCAGAAGAATTGGTCAGGCAATTATTGATACAATATTTAATACAAGAGAAAAGATTCAACAAAAATCACTTACATGTAGAAAGAGGCCTAAGTGTGAATGGCCAATATAGAAGAAGTGATATTATTACCTATGATAAAACAATGTCGCCTTTTTTATTGGTGGAATGTAAAGCACCAAAGGTAACACTCAACCAAGCAGTACTAGACCAAATAGCTAGCTATAATTTAGCTTATCAAGTTCCTTATTTGTTGATTAGTAATGGACTAACTAATTACTGTTGTAGGATGGACTATGATCAAAAAACTTATGAATTTTTAAATGAAATTCCTGATGGTCCTGAATAGTATTGATTTAAATCGATTCATGTTGTCAATATTACGTATCTGACTGCTGACAGCATAGCGTTCTGACCTCTGACTTCTCAAAACAATAAATGAATTCATTAAAATTAATATTGTCCAATTGGAATTACTTTGCCCCTTCTTGGGTCTTTGCTTCCTTGAATATTATGACAGGAACTTGGGTACTTTATTTACCGCATATAAAGTCAAAGTTTGGCTTAAATGATGCAGAAATAGGGCTAGCTTTATTTTGTTTAGCGGTAGGTCTTTTGATTTCAATTCCCTTTATACCCTACATGAATAAGAAGTATGGTGTAGGGCAATCCACAAAGGCAGGGATATTGATCTATGCCTTACTTTTTAATTTGCCCTTAGCAGTGCCTAGTTATGTAGCTTTGTGTGGAAGCTTATTAGTCATAGGAATTTTTTCTGGCTTCACAGATATTTCTATGAATGCTTTAGTCTCAACGATAGAGACAAAAGAAAAGAAACCATTCATGGCTGCTGCGCATGGATTCTTTAGTTTAGGTGGTTTTATAGGGGCAGGAATCGGAAGTGTCTTCATTGTCTTATTTGACCATCCTATTTGGCATATGTTCTCTGTTTCTATGTTTATTATTTTATCCAATTTCTTCTTAGCAAAATACTATTCTCCCATAAAAGAGAAAGTAATTGCAGAAGAACACAAACCAAAACATACCTTTAAAAATATCCAAACACTGTTTGGATTAGCAATGGTTGGTTTTATTATCATGTTCAATGAAGGGGCGGTGGAACATTGGAGCAACTTATTTTTGTTTGATATTGTAAAAGTCACAGAGAGTCAGGCAGGTTTAGGTTTTATAGCTTTTTCTTTATGTATGACTTTGGGGAGATTTTTAGGTGATAATTTGAGTCAAAAATATGGTACGATTAATATTATTTGTTATGGCAGTCTAACCGCCTTTGTAGCCTATTTTTCAATTTTAACTGCTAATTTAATTTTTACAGTTGCAGGATTTGGTCTCTTAGGTTTAGGCTTATCCGTGATTATCCCTGAAGTTTTTAGATTAGCAGGACAGACAAAAGGTATTCCTGCCTCAACAGGTATTTCAATTGTGTCTGGAATAGGTTTTGTAGGTTTTATGATAGGCCCTGTATTACTAGGTTTTATTTCAAACTGGACAAGTTTAACTTCCAGTTTTCATTTTTTATCTTTGTCCATAATTATTGCATTAGGTCTAGCCTTTTTTAATTTGAAAATTACTTATATTGAGTAAAAATAGTTGCTTATGTAAGAAGCCCAACAAAGCAACTTAGAAAGAGTATAAAGTTATAAAAAAGGCTTGTTACTTATGAGCAAGTCTAAACCACTTAAATAATATTATATGAAGACTATCACTTTAGATGCTGCTGTTCAAGAAAAAGTAAACGGTTGGTTGTCAGGAAATTATGATGAAGCAACAAAGTCAGAAATCAAGCAATTAGTTGAAAATGGAGAAACGACAAAATTGACAGATGCTTTTTACAAAGACTTATCATTTGGAACAGGTGGGCTTAGAGGAATAATGGGTGCTGGATCGAACAGAGTCAACAAATATACCTTAGGAATGGCGACTCAAGGCTTGTCAAATTATTTGATAAATACTTACCCAGGTAAGCAAATTAAGGTAGCCATAGCGCATGATAGTCGAAATAATTCAAAAGAATTTGCTCAACAAACGGCTGAAGTTTTTTCAGCGAATGATATATATGTCTACTTCTTCGAAGGGCTACGACCTACTCCAGAGTTATCTTTTGCCATTAGAGAATTAGGCTGTCATGCTGGGGTTATGCTAACGGCATCTCATAACCCTAAGGAATATAATGGATACAAAGCATATGGCCGAGATGGTGGACAACTCGTGGCACCGCATGACAAAAACGTGATGGCGGAGGTCAAAAAGATTAAAAGCATTGATGATATTCGATTTAAGAAAAGAGAAAGAAATATCGAGATTATTGGCCAAGAAATAGATGATAAATTTTTAGATGCAGTTGCGGCCGTATCTATTTCCAAAGAGGCCATTAAAAGACAAAAGGATTTAAAAATTGTCTTTTCTCCAATTCATGGTACAGGCGGAGTGAGTGTCCCTCCCGCACTAAAAAAATATGGTTTTGAAAATGTGATTCTAGTAGAAGAACAAATGAAACCAGATGGTAATTTTCCTACAGTAGTGTACCCCAATCCAGAGGAACAAGAAGCGTTAAGTCTATCTTTGAAAAAAGCGAAAGAGGTCGATGCCGATTTAGTAATGGCGACCGATCCTGATGCAGATAGGGTAGGCATCGCCGTAAAAGATAATAAAGGCGACTTCATTTTACTAAATGGAAATCAAGCTGCTTGTTTATTGATACACTATGTACTGACTGCATGGGAAAAAGCTGGAAAGTTAACGGGAGATCAATATGTAGTAAAAACAGTAGTTACCTCCTATATGATTGATAAAATAGCAGCTTCAAAGAATGTGGACTGCTATAACACCCTAACAGGCTTTAAGTATATTGGTGAAATAATGACCCAGCTAGAAGGCAAAAAGACTTTTATAGCAGGCGGGGAGGAGAGTTATGGCTATTTGGTAGGAGAACATGCAAGAGATAAAGATGCGGTAGTGTCTTGTACCATGTTAGCCGAGATGACTGCTTATTACAAGGACCAAAATAGTAGCTTATACGAAGCACTTATTAATTTGTATTTAGAATATGGATATTACAAAGAGAAACTAATTGCCATTACTAAAAAAGGTAAAAGTGGTGCTGAAGAAATACAAGCGATGATGGATGGGTATAGAAAAAATCCACCCGCAACACTAGGTGGTTCCAAAGTCCTCACCATTAAAGATTATAAAATTAGTACTGCTATAAATACCGCAGATGGAGAAAAAACAAAGATAGATTTACCTTCTTCTAATGTTTTGCAATTTTTTACAGAAGATGGAAGTATCGTCTCGGCAAGACCCTCAGGTACGGAACCGAAGATTAAATTTTACTGTAGTGTAAATGATAAACTGTCCTCTAAAGAGGACTTTGATAAGATTTCTGCACAATTAGATGAAAAGTTGACGCTTATTTTGCAAGATTTAGGTGCATAAGAAGACAAAGAGATAGTACATTTGTATTCTGAAATATAATTTTTTGTAAAGACAATAGGACAAGATTATCAAAGAAGTTTACACTAATTGTGTTTTTACCACGGATTCACGGATTAAACTAAGTAGAACGCTTAAAATCCGTGAATCCGTGGTAAAAAAGTGTCAACTACTTTTTGGCTTCAGATAAACTTGTCGACAATAGTCTATTTTAAATAAACAAATGAAGTATTTATTTTCTCTATTTTTTGTAGGATTATTAA
>CAKZUM010000438.1 GCA_937921525.1 uncultured Saprospiraceae bacterium | reverse complement strand
CTGAAACATCCACAGAACCAAACTATTACGGAGGGGATGCGGCTAAGAAATTAGATTGGGCGATGTTCTATCTACAAAACCACTATGTAGATTCTACGCATAATGACTACTTAGTAGAAATTGCTATTCGGAGCATGTTAGAAAAGTTGGATCCTTTTTCTAGATATCAATCAAAAGAAGAATTGGATAAGCAACAGCAAGCTGACAATGGTATCTCTGAAGAAGGTGTTGGTATTATGCTCTACCCGCTTGATAACAAAGCGATGATTACAGATATAACTATTGATGGACCTGCAGATTTAGCTGGCTTAGAGAGAGGTGATTTAATCTTGAAAGTAGACGATCAGTCTACACTAAATCTAAGAATGGATACCATAGCTAATCGGATCAAAGGACCTGATAGTACCTTTGTGAAAATTACGTTTGAGAGAAATGGAGCAGTTCAAGATATTACTATACAAAGAGCACCTGTTCCGCTACATAGCGTAGACGCTGCGCATATGCTAACAGACAAAGTTGGTTTTATAAAAGTGGGGAGATTTAATTTTTTAACGGTACCAGAATTTCAAGATGCGCTTGCTAACCTAAAAAAAGAAGGTATGCAGTCTTTGATTTTAGATTTGCGAAATAACCTTGGGGGTGTTGTAGATGCTTCAGTCGGTCTGGCAGATGAATTCTTAGCAAAGAAAAAATTAGTCATATTTACCCATAGCCATAATGCAGAAAGGGAGGAACATTATACCGAAAAAGATGGTGGATTTGAGTCTGGAAAAGTAGTAATACTAGTCAATCAAAGTACGGCATCTGCAAGTGAGATTTTTACTGCCGCTATGCAAGATTGGGATCGAGCTTTGGTCATTGGTCAATCGTCCTATGGTAAAGGATTAATACAACAATCTTATTTGCTAGGAGACGGTTCTGCTATGCGGATTACCATTGGGAAATACTATACGCCAGCAGGTAGAAACGTTCAAGGATCTTATACTGCTAAACAAGATTGGTTAGTTCCTTATCTAGATCAACTGCCAGCAAATGGATATACTCGACAATTACCTGTACCGCAACAGAGAAAATATACAACTAGGAATAATCGCTCTTTGATCACAGATGTTGGTGGCATTACGCCTGATATTTATGTGCCAACCACTACCGATAATTATTACAATCAATTGAATAACTTGGGGCTATTATTCCCTTTTGCTATCAATTTCTCTCATAACAGTCGACAACAATTATTACAATCTTTTCCTGATGGAGAGGCTTTTTATAACAATAAAGAAATTAATAAAAGTATAGAAAAAGCGTTTGTATACTATGCTCAGCAACAGATTGAAGCGAATAATTATGCGGTCACTCTTCAGCCAAGCGTTCCACCTGATATGCTAAACAATTTGAAAGCATGGATCGGGGCACAAGTATGGAATAACAATACGTATTACCATATCTTTAATGCTGCTGATCCTACTGTTTTAAGAGCATTGGAGAGTTTAGAGAATGGAGATTTTGAGGCTTTGGGGGTGAAGATTGAGGGGTAGATAAAAGCATACAAAACCATACTAGATTTAATGCATTTTTTTACCACATAGGTATATAGTTCACATAGTATGAGATACACTATGTGAACTATGTACCTATGTGGTAAAATACAAATCTATTTTGTTAAATTAATTTCGTCAGACTACTAAGAAAATAATAAACTTACATACGATCATTCATAGAACTCATCATCGTTTGCATCTCCTGTATCATTCTAGATTGCTCGCCCATGACTTTTTTCATAGTTAACATTTCCTCCTTAATCAAATTAGAAATATTTTGTGGGGATGGTAAGAATGGGCTAATCTTCGCACGGACATACCAAATCTCTCTAATGTCACCTAAGCCAATTCGATAAGCGGAATAAAAGGTATTATCCGCATAAATTTCTAATTGTTTATCTTCCTTAAGATGGTTGAATACTCTCTTTATCAATACGTCTGCCTGTGTGACGATCACATACACGAAGTTATCTTTGATGGCCGTTTCCCAAAGGGTCGGCTCCAAAAAACTACAGACTACTTTATCTCCTTCAAACAGAGTAGGTTCCATCCCATCACCTGCCACATCAAACGAACGATGCGTTCCTACTTTATATTTATAATCGGGTAGGGAAAAAGAAGGTAAGTCTTGAATAAAAACAGGATTATTTAATTGGCTAGCATAGCCAGCATGGGCAGGTGCTGGAACATGCACAATTTTCTCATCGTCAGAAGCACTAGTTACCACAGTCAATACTCTAAAATTCTTATGTCCTTCCTCTGTCATGAATAAAGGCCCTTCTCCTGTATAAATGTAGACAGGGTTCATTTTATATCTTTCCACCGACTTTCTAAGCAACTCTATAGTTACATCTCTTCGCTCTTTCAATATTTCGCTTAAACTTTGAGGCAAATAACTTACCTCTAAGGCAAATTGACGCATAGAGCGTATAGTTCCATCCTCTTTCAACTGTTTAATACACTTTACAAAGCGTTGTGTAACTATATTATTCATTTATTGCTAATTAAAACTATCAAAAGGGGTCAAATGTAAACATATATATCTAATACTTAGCAAAAAAATGAAACTTATTTATTTATTTTGGTGACATTATGACCTTCTGTTTAGAGAACCTACCTCTTTAGGTAAATATAACAAAATAAATACATGACGAACTACTTTGATTTAGTCTCTTGTTCCTTATCGCCATCCTCAATAGACAAGGACTTAAATTTTTTCCAATCAATTAACCCTTGCTCGTCTGCTTCTATTAAGCGTTCCATATAGATTTGAAGCTTTATTCCTTCTTTGGCAGCATTCACTTTAGCTAATTGATGGCATACCGTCATTACTCGTAATACTTTTAAATCGTCTCCCATTTGGGTTATTTATTTGTTTGGAAAAGTAATTAAATACATTTTAAGTATTTTTTTTCAACAAAACAAAGATAACAAAAATTACTTAAATTACAAATGTTACTTTTGTTACTTATTTCGTCTAAATAGCATCACACAGTATATGAGTAGTTATTAATACGATCATATACTTATTTTTAAATTAAATCATATAATGGAAAAAAATGTAAAATTGAAGCAGATAGAGTCATCTGCGACCAATCGGGATTTCTATGACTTATTCCGACCTATTGTTCCTAGTTTGGATATAACAGGTAAAATTGCGCAAGTCATTTCTGCTATCACAGAAGCGGTTACCGTATGGTTTATCATGCAAAGTGAACTTTCGGGCACAGCAAAAGTAATCTCTATTACGCTTTCTGTATTGGCAGTAGTACTGATGGTCTCCATTTTAGAGTTAGGAGGCAGAAAGTTTTTACAAGTACTAACAAGAGCCATCATTTGGAAGAAGTTAGAAAATGTTTGGTACAAAGTACTATTCGGTATTGTTAGTTGTATTACAATTGGTATGTGTGTATTGTCCTTTTATTTATCAACAAATGGTATCCGACATGCTTTTACTTCAAAGGCTACCTTGGCAACCATTGAGATCGATCACTCTGTCATTAAAGAGGATTATAAGATGCGAATGGATCGAGTGGATTTACAGTATAATCAAGATTTGAAACTATTACAAGATGGCTTTAACCGAAATGTTGCAGGCTTAAATGCACAATACGATACACAAATAGAAGAGGCCAACTTAAAGGCTCAAGAGTACGAACAAAAAAGTAAAAAAGGGCTTAGTTGGGCCAACAGCCATGCTAGAAAGTATCACGAACAAGCAGCAGCTTTGGCAACCCTCAAAGCTAGTAAGTTAGCGAAAATGAATGAGGTACAAAGTGGCAAAGTGGATGCTTGGAAAAAGAGCCGTGTCAAAATGGTAGAGAAAGAACAAAATCGCTTGGATGCTAAAATTGCAGCAGCAACGACTGTTCAATCTAAAAAAACTGCTTCGCAATTAAAAGTAGCTAGTTTTTGGGGTTCTTTGTTTTCTGGAGTGGTTGGTTTTACCATTGTATTAGCGTACTTCTGTATTATCACCGTGGAGGTATTCCGAAGAGGTAGTGGTATCGAAGTGGCGTACGAAGAAGTAGAATCTATCCCTTCTACCCTTTCACTCTTATGGAGTGGTATTCAGACGAAGACTAGTAATTTGGTTCGCAGAAGAGCGGAGCGATTTGCTGGATTGACAAGTCCGACTATGCCACAAAGATCAATTGGTTTTCAGACAGGCAGTATGCCTAGCTATACCAATGAAGGGACTCATACTATAACGAATGGCTATGAAGAATGATCCTCCTCCTAGTAAATCGTGGAACTCACAAAGGCAGGACTGTTGTAAAAGGCAGCCTGCCTTTTTTTTGTTTTGGAACGCTGGCGCAAGGCTGTGCCTTGTGTCTAGCTATCAAGGAAGGTTTTACCTTCTTTTAATTCTACTTTATTATCTATTTCTTCTAAGGCAAAGCCTTATAAATAGAAAACACAAGGCACAGCCTTGCGCTAACAATAAATAAAATAGCACCTTACTTTCAACTCTATTTCAATAACTGCATCACCCGCTTCTTATAACTACTTCCAATAGGAATTTCTTTTGCACCAATCTCAATATCATGCTGTGTAAAAGCAGAATTTTTTTCCGTATTAACAATGAAAGAACGATGTACTCTTAAAAAAGAATTAGGTAATAACGTGGGGCCTACTAATTAGAGGTATTCAAAGATTTTTCCATCAATAATATTCGATTGGTGGAAAAATGTGGACAAAAAGATATAGATTTTTCCACGGATACATTTTTATTGGTGGAAAAATCTTATCTTTATTTTCTTCAACCCTTTTATTATGAAGAATTTATTAATTGGTAGAAAAGAAGAAAAAGCTGTTTTACAAGAAGCTATAGAATCATCTGAGTCAGAAATGATTGCTGTTATTGGTAGACGACGGGTAGGAAAAACTTTTTTGATACAGTCTGTCTATGATAAGCAACTTGCCTTTGAGGTGACTGGATTACAGAATGCCAATAAAAAAGAGCAATTAGAGAATTTTGTTTTACAACTAACTCAAGTATCAGAGAATACCTTTCCTATTAAGCCTCCAACTAGTTGGTTGCAAGCGTTTGCTTTACTAATTACCTATTTGAAGCAAAAGCCGACAACAGAAAAACAAGTCGTCTTTTTTGATGAACTTCCATGGATGGCTACCCATAAATCTGGCTTCTTAAAAGGCTTAAGTTATTTTTGGAATAGTTGGGCAGTTAAACAAAATATCGTCGTGGTCATTTGCGGGTCTGCTGCTTCTTGGATGATACAAAAAGTGGTTAATAATCGAGGAGGTTTGCATAATCGAATTACTAGACAAATTCATTTGTCTCCTTTTACATTAATAGAGACGGAGGCTTATTTAAAAGCCAGAAATTTACAATTTGATCGCTATCAAATCGTACAAATGTATATGGCATTAGGAGGAATACCTCATTACTTAAAAGAAATAAAAAAAGGTAGAAGCGCTGTACAGAATATCAATCAGATATGTTTTGCGCAAAGAGCTTGGTTAAAGGAAGAATTTTCTCGCCTCTACCCTGCTCTATTTGCCAATGCAGAAAATCATATTGCGATTATTCGAGCATTATCAACGAAATGGAAAGGATTAACCAGATCAGAAATAAGTCAACTATCTAAGGTTACAGAAGGAGGTAGTCTATCTAGAGTATTAGAAGAGCTAATTCATTCAGGGTTTATTACTAGTTATCGGCCTTATGGTAAAAAGAAAAAAACAAAACTTTACCGACTAACAGATGAATATTCTATGTTTTATTTAAAGTTCATGGAAGATAAAGAATATGAAGGTAAGGATATTTGGAATCATCTCAGTCAGACACAATTATATAAGAGTTGGAGTGGCTATGCATTTGAAAGTCTTTGCTTAAAGCATATACCTCAGATAAAAAAAGCATTAAATATTTCAGGAATTTATTCTCTTTCTTCTTCCTTTACATACAAAGGAAATAAAGAAGAAGCAGGTACTCAAATTGATTTATTAATCGATAGAAAAGATGGCGTGATTAATCTTTGTGAGGTAAAATTTTATAATGAACCTTTTATCATTAATAAAGAATATGCTAATAATCTGATACAAAAGAAAAGAGTATTTAAAACAATAAGCAAAACAAATAAGCAATTATTTTTTGTCTTAATTACCACTTTTGGCTTAACGCCTAATTCGCATAGTATGCATCTAATTGCTCAGACTTTAACTTTGGATGATTTATTCTTGGAAGTCTAATTCAATTTATACTTACCTTGTTCCCTCTCATACTACTGGACATTTTTAGAATAGAGAGCAGACCAGCCCGACTGCCGTCAGGCGGGCGGGGAAGCGAGAACAGAGATAGATTTCGTTTAAAAAACTATGGAGTTTCGTCATTTTTTAAACGAAACCTGTCTCTACTCTCTGCTCTCTATTCTCTGCTCT
>CAKZUM010000437.1 GCA_937921525.1 uncultured Saprospiraceae bacterium | reverse complement strand
ACATACCCGTCAGGCTATCAGAAAAGGCGCTTGATAATCAGGTCATTAACGACGAATTCTTGGTGGCAGACATTTTAAAAATGGCTGACACCTTTTCGTAGATCCCAAGTATCAGCCACTTTCTAAGTGTCTGCTACTAAGAGTCCGTCTCTTAATCTGACGGCTATGGTTACAAACCTCGACGATCCTATATTTTTTTTTTAGCATTTGCCAAAGAATCTAAAAGTGTACGACAGAGAAATAAATTATAGGAAGATGAAAAAAATAAAATTTCAACTGAATAGACTATATAATAAAATGGAGGTCATTTCAAACCCATTGATCCGATTACTTGTAGTGGTCGGATCAAGCTGGACGTTTCATCCGACCATTACAAATGATCGGATGAATGTATTAAAAATAACAGCTTCCCTACTTTTAAGTTTTCTACTCCTTCCCCCCACCCAAGCACAAAACAGTGCAACGCTAAAAAAAATAGACACCTACCTACAAAACTACATGGATTCCGTTCCAGTACCAGGCCTATCCGTAGTCATTGTAAAAGAAGACCAAGTCATTTTTCAAAAAGGATATGGCGTCGAACGAATGGGACAAGCCAAAGCAATGACCCCTCAGAGTAGTCTTGCTATAGGAGAGTTAACGATGTCCATGACGGCGTTGGCCATTTTGCAATTAGCAGAGAAAGGGCAATTAAGTTTAGAGGATAAAGTGACGAAACATTTGCCGTGGTTTCAGACGGCCAATAAAGAGTTTAGTGATCAGATTACGATACGGATGTTGATTAATCAAACATCAGGTATCCCACCACAATTTGAATCCATTCCTAGTTTGAATGATGATAAAGCCTTAGAAGAGTTTGTGAGATCAATGAATAGTTATTACATCAATCAAACACCCGGTCTTTCCTATGAAGCGTCAAGGGAAAGCTTTTGTGTGGCAGGATTGATTATTAGTAAAGTGTCTGGTAAGTCCTATGCAGCCTATATGGATGAAAATATTTTCGGCCCTCTACAAATGACTCGGACGACGACCGATCCTAAAAAGCTGGCACAATTAGATTTAAACTACGGACATGAAATAGGTTTAACAAGTTGCCTTCCTGCAAAAAAAGATTTGTTCAATAGTAATTATTTACCAGCTGGTTCGGAGATGCGATCTACCGCAGCAGATATTGGTCATTATTTAATTGCCTTGTTGAACGGAGGGCAATATAAAGGACAGCAAATTCTATCCCCAGAAAGTATTGCGAAAATGTGGACGCCTCAAATCTCCTTTAACGGATTAGGAACGATGCTGGGAGGTAATGGAATTAATATTGAATATACTTTGGGCTGGTTAAAAATGATGATTGATGATCGACCTCTAATTATCCATCCTGGGAATACAGGAACGATGTCTTCCATTACAGGTATTAACTTAGGAAACAATACAGCGATGACGGTCTTATTCAATGCCGACCCAGGTCGCTTTAATAGATTTGTATATCCTAGTATTGAAAATGTAGGAAATAACATTCTACATTTATTAGCAGGTGAGCCTACTACTGATTTTGCACGACCAAGAATAGACGATCCTTTTGATGATTATTATGCTATACCTAGAGTAGAACAAGAAAAGTATATCGGTACTTATGTTTCCACCGGAGATGCCCACCCTGTATATAAAGACTATAGCATAGAAGTATTTGAGGGAGAGAATGATTCTTTATCTTTAAAAGGATTCAAAGACGATGTCCAAAAAGGACATTATAAACTACAATTTTCCAGTAAATCTAGAGCCGTACTAAGAGGAATAGAACATCCGAGAGAAATACAATTTAAATTAAACCCGAATGGAGCAGTCACAGGCATCTTCATTTATGGGTCTGAATTTAAAAAGAAGGAACCGACTAAAGCATCTTTGTACCAAGAAATAGAGAATCAACAAGCGACTGCTTCTTTTTTATTACCTAAAAATTGGAATGGCGAATGGACGAGTAATGAATTTACAGCTACAAGTCCAGCTTATGAAAATACTTCTGTAAAAGTCCAAGCAATGGATTTGGGAATAATTAATTTTGAAAAATTAGTGGAACAACATACACAAGGGCAAACAATTCAATTCAAAGGTTTGCAGAAAAAAGAGGTGGTTAAGGATGGCGTTTGGACGGAGCAGATGTTTTGTATCAATAAAGATGGGCAAACCACACAGCACCTGCTAGTCTTGTATCAAGATCCATTAGTCAAGAAGCAAGTCCAATTTATTTTATCTAATCCTTGGGGAACTTTTACGAATGATTTGCAAGATTTGGTGCGGCAGTTTCAGCGTAGTATTGTGCTGTGAAAAGTTCAAGTTCAAGAGTCAAGCCTGCCTGCGTTCCTTGGCTATGGTATATACATAAGTTTTTACATTTCTCGTTTGGAAGACAATGTTAGCCTTTTTGTCCCGCAACTTTCCGTTGCTGGACAAATTAAGGCGGTTCGCATGGGAAATTTATCTTGAACTTAAATTTCTTCTTTAGGTATTATTCAGATGAAGTAGTATCTTCAATCTTCATTCTCATATACCCATAAATACTACTTGATATTCCTAGTATTATTCCTAAAATAGGTTTAATACTTTCCTTATTCATACCTTCAGAATTGGAAAGCAAATCCTCTACAGAGCTGCCCAATAGACTCATTCCAAATATAATAAAAATCGCCCCTGCTAGTTTGTTACTCATTAGAAATAATTTTAATTTGTTGCTACATTTCCCTCAAAGCTTGCTGCACTTTCGCCACCATCTCAGCCGTCACATCTAAATGCGTCACAAAACGAACAGTCTGAGGGCCCATAGGAACAGATTGAATACCCTGCTTCGCCAACACGTCTAAAAAAGAGGCCGCTGTATAAGGTGCTTTAACATCAAAGAAAATTAGGTTGGTACGAATAGGTCGAATATTTTCCACCATAGGTAATTCCTTTAAAGTTTCTCCAATCTGTCGAGCATGCGCATGGTCTTCTTTTAGGCGATCTACATGGTGATCCAAAGCATAAATACCTGCTGCTGCTAAAAATCCTGCTTGTCGCATTCCACCACCCATCACCTTTCTAAATCGTCTAGCTTGACGGATGAATTCCTTATCACCAATTAACAAAGAACCAACAGGCGCACCTAAACCTTTAGATAAGCAAAGAGAAACACTATCAAATAATTCACCAACAGCCTGCGTACTTTCTCCTGTCTCTGCTAAGGCATTATATAGCCTTGCGCCATCTAGGTGAATCTTCAAGCCTTTTTTTCTACACAAATCAGAGATAGGTTTTATTTCCTCAAGGGTATAGTAACTCCCCCCAGCTTTGTTAGCCGTATTTTCTAAAGAAACTAGTTTACTAATAGGCAACCAGTCATAAACAGGTCTAATAGCTGCTTCCACTTGGTCTGCTGTAATCTTTCCTTCTTTCCCCGGTAAAAGCTGTAAGGCCACACCAGAATTAAAAGCATACCCCCCTGTTTCATATTGATAAATATGAGAGTATTCATGGCAGATGACTTCATCTAACGCTTGGGTATGCACTTTAATGGCAATTTGATTAGTCATCGTACCAGAGGGACAAAATAATGCAGCTTCTTTACCAAATAGAGCAGCCCCTTTTGCCTCTAAGGCATTGACGGTTGGGTCTGCTTGAAATACATCATCTCCTACCTCCGCTTGTAGCATGGCTTGTAGCATGGCTGGGGTAGGTTTAGTAACGGTATCGCTGGATAAATTTATTAGCATAGAATTCTTTTTAGAAGTCAGGTGTTGGGAAAGAAGTCAACATCATACGTCTGAAAGCCGTATGCAATCTGACAGCGCAGCGATCTGACCCCTGACTTCTTTCAAAAACGAATATAGGAAAAAATTGCTCCTTTCAAACTATTCTCTAAATAGCTTTATTTTTTTGAGTAGAATGCCAAATCATTTATTACCTTTACGCCCCGTAACGATATTATCACGACTATCAAGACGAACAGAATTTATGACTAAATACATCTTTGTTACGGGAGGGGTTACTTCTTCATTAGGAAAAGGCATTATTGCCGCTTCACTCGCCAAATTACTACAAGCCAGAGGCTTCAAAGTGACCATTCAAAAGTTCGATCCTTACCTTAACGTAGATCCTGGAACACTTAACCCTTATGAGCATGGGGAATGTTTTGTGACGGATGATGGAGCCGAAACAGACTTGGATTTAGGTCATTATGAAAGATTTTTGAATACGCCGACTTCCCAAGCTAATAATGTGACGACAGGTAGAATTTACCAGACCGTATTGGATCGAGAGCGGGCTGGAGAATTTTTAGGTAAAACGGTACAAGTAATTCCACATATAACAGATGAAATTAAGCGAAGGGTACAATTACTAGGTCTAGACGATCAATTCGATATTGTTATTACAGAATTAGGAGGAACGGTCGGAGATATAGAATCGCTACCATATTTAGAAGCATTGCGACAGTTGCGTTGGGATTTGGGTAGTGATAACTGTTTGGTGATTCATCTGACTTTGATTCCGTATCTGAAAGCTGCTAAAGAGTTAAAGACTAAGCCCACTCAGCATTCCGTCAAAGAATTACTGAATGCAGGAATTCAACCAGATATTTTAGTTTGTCGTACGGAACATCCTATAACAGACGATATACGTAGGAAACTAGCATTGTTCTGTAATGTAGAAAAGTCAGCGGTTATTGAAGCAATAGATGCAGATACTATTTATGATGTGCCGCTATTGATGTCCAAAGAAAAATTAGATACTCAGGTAATTACGAAGCTGCGTCTGAAAGATAAAAAAGAACCAGATTTAGTAGCATGGAAAGGCTTTTTAGGAAAACTTAAAAATCCAGTTCACGAGGTGCATATAGGTCTAGTAGGAAAGTACAACGAACTGCAAGATGCCTATAAGTCAATATACGAAGCCTTCATTCATGCAGGCGCAATGAACGAATGTGAAGTACATGTAGAACCGATACACTCCGAACAATTAGAAGGGGACTATGAAACGGTAGTAAAACGATTAAAGCATTTGGATGGAATTCTGGTAGCTCCGGGGTTTGGAGAACGGGGGGTAGAAGGTAAAATAAAGGCGATTAAATATGTTAGAGAAAACAATATTCCCTTCTTTGGTATTTGTTTAGGAATGCAGTGTGCGGTAGTAGAATTTTCAAGGAATGTACTTCAATTAGAAGGAGCTGCCTCAACAGAAGTAGAAGAAAATCCAGCACATGCACTAATTGACTTAATGCCAGATCAAGTAGGGGTACAAAAAGGAGGTACAATGCGTTTAGGTGCTTACACTTGTAATTTACGGAAAGAGTCGAAGTCTGCTAAAGCTTATGGAACGACAACTATTCGGGAAAGACATAGACATCGGTATGAATTTAATAATCAATATATTGATATGATTGAAAAAGGAGGATTAATACCAGTAGGTGTTAATCCAGAAACAAACCTGGTTGAAGTAGTGGAATTAAAAGGACATCCTTGGTTTGTAGGAGTGCAGTATCATCCTGAATTGAAAAGTACGGTGGAAAATCCGCATCCGCTGTTTGTTGGATTTGTGAATGCTTGTTTGAAGTAAGGCTAGCATAATAAGTGAAAGTAAGAATTAAGTCTAATATTAGGGTTGTTCCTAAATAAGGAATACGTATATGAATTATAGATTTTTTTGCTAGTTTTCTTCAAAAAATCAGTGCATAGCCTAGCTACGGACTTATTTTTTGGAGGAAACTAGCGGAAAAAGATATTTTCAGATATGT
>CAKZUM010000436.1 GCA_937921525.1 uncultured Saprospiraceae bacterium | reverse complement strand
GTCCGTAAAATTGCCTTTATAACTGCTTAAATCAGCAAATGTGAAGCTGCTAGGCTACTGGCTAAAATTTCGATAAATTATATGTCAAAAATTGATTATGAAATTATATTCATTGATTATTTTACTATTGGGAGTAAGCACTCTACTTATACTAACTGCCTGCTCTAGGTATCAAAAACTTAGTTTTGAAAAAACATTAGTAGAAAGTGTTTACGTAGAAAGAACTAATGACGGAGACTATTTATTTTCTTTCAAACCTTCTAAAGAATTCGAATCTTATAAAATCTACAAGGGAAACAAGCCAAATAATATAGACTGGTCTACTCCAATTGCATCGGGAAGTGAGAACCCATTACGCTTAACAGAATTTGATTTTTCTGACCGTTACTTTTTCGGAATTATCAATAGTAAAGGCGAACGGATCATTGCCTCTGAGCGACTCATTCCGATGGAAAATGCGCTGAATTTCAGAGATTTAGGAGGTATACCTACAACAGACGGCAGAGTTGTAAAGTGGGGTACGTTTTACCGCTCGGGTAAACTGAGTACTCTATCAAATAGGGATTTAGATTATTTTAAAACTTTGGGTATTAAAACAGTTATAGATTTCAGAGATGATGAAGAAATTAAAAAAGATCCGAATCGTTATCCTGAAAATCATATAGTGGAGCGAATAAGAATTCCTATAGGAGATGCTTCGGGAAATATGCAGCGAGAATTAAAGAAGACTATTAAAAAGGCCAACCCCGACAACTTTGATAGCGAGTTATTTGTAGCGGATGTTATGCGACAATTTGTAGATACTTTTGCCTTTCAGTATAAACCATTTTTAGAGATAGTAGCCACCCCACGAAAAACGCCTTTATTGTTTCACTGTACAGCTGGTAAAGATCGAACGGGTTTAGGATCTGCACTTATACTACTCATGCTAGGGGTAGATCAAGACTTGATTTTAGGAGACTACCTGATGTCCAATTTCTATCGAAACAATAAGATTAATAAAACATTACGAAAGTCAACGTTGGTTGGCGTGGACCAAAAAATTGCACAGCCCTTAGTGGAAGTAAAATCGAGTTACCTCGCAGCTGCTTTCGAAGCAATGGAAAAAAAACATGGAAGCATAGAGCGTTTCTTGGAAGTTGAATACGATCTAACTCCAGAAAGATTAATTGAAATTCGGGATTACTACCTGATCTCAAATGATAATAATATTGAGGGAGTTCGTAAAGAAATGGCTATCAAGGGTACATAAATCCAATTATAATATTTGGTAGCCATGAATGCGGAAATTATCTCTTAGTCATTACTAAAGCAAAAGTGTCTCGCCGTACAGTAATTATTATTTAAAACAAAAAAAACAGGCTCGCTTCAGTAGAAAAGACATTGAAGTTGATAGGCGAAGCCATAAATTCAAATCACAAAAAATTATTAAATTATGAAAAAATTATTTTTAAGTAGTTTGTTTGTAATAGGGCTAATATCATTTAGTATTGCACAGGAAGCAAACAGTAACAATACAGTTACACAAGATGACTACAAACGATACTTGGATAAAAAAATGGAAATGGATTTCCGTTTGAGTGCCATGAAAGCCATTGATTTAACCCCTGAAGAAATAGAGGCTTTCAATCCTGTCTTCGATAATTATATTGCAGCTAAGGATATGGTAATGGATAGAAAAATGAGAGCATTGGAAGATTTCGTAGAAGATATGGAAGAAGAAGTTTTACCAGAAAAATTAGATGAAGAAACATCTGATTTTATTGAGTCTTACTGGGAGGCAGAAATCGCAGAAATGGAATTAAAGAAGCAGACTTATGATATTTTAGAAAATAAAATTCCTTACAAAAAGGCAATCAATTTTTTCTTGTTTGAAGAATCTGCAGAGAACATGGTTTCTTATAATATTTTGAGATCAGAGATGCCAACTATCTTATTTTTTGAAAAATCTAGATCACTCCCTTCCGTAAATACTAAGCCAGCCGATGTTTCTGATAAAGAATGGGACTTGTATATTGACAAAAAATTAGAAATGGATTTTAGACTAGCTGCTATTGAGGAGATGAATTTAACAGCGGATGAGATAAACGAATTTAATCCATTATTTGACAAATATATCAATAGAAAAGACAAAATAACAGAAAGAAAATTTCAATTAACAGAGGACTATATATCGGAAATGAATGAAGAGGAAAAGGAAGCAGACAGAACGGAAGCAACCTCTGATTATATCGAAGAATTTTGGGAAGAAGAAATAGCAGAGATGAAGATAAAGGAAGAATTTTATGACGTATTAGAAAATAAAATTCCTTACAATAAGGCTATCCAATTTTTCCTTCTAGAGGATGCGTTGGAAAACAGGGTAAGATATGATGATCTAAAAATGGAAATGCCAGATTTATTGATTTTTGAAAAATCAGGAAAGTCTAGGAGCGCAAAAAGTAAAATGCACAAAGCGCATAAGAAATCTAAAGAACACAAAGCGTCTCACAAACACAGTACCAGTAACAATGATGCTACCCCTAGTGCCACAAGCCCACGTACGCATGTACCAAATAGGAACAACAATGCTACTGAGACTACTTTGAACAATCCTACCTCTACTCAGAGTAAGGATGCAAATAAAACTGTGGTAAATCCATATGATGTCACTTATGAAATGGGATTAGAAAAAGGAACGACTATTCTAGATGAAAAAGTGAATAACAAGATAGAAACCACCACAAAGCAGGATAATACTAACATGGCTAACACTAAAGTGGCACCTGTCGTCCGTGCAGAAAATATTACTTACGAAATTGGACAAGATAAAGGAACGACTATTTTAGACGAGAAGATTAATACAAAAAATGTAGTAACTCCTAAAATAAAAAATAGTGATTCTATAATTAATAAAGATGAATCTACTTCTACAACAAGAGTAGAGAAAACTACCTACGAAATAGGGCAAGAAAAGGGTACGTCTATCTTGGATGAAAAGACAAATGACGAAATGACCAGCGATAGTGACAATAATAGTAACATGCCAGCTTCTTCTTCAGTAGAGGTGACGCCTATAGACGGAACTGATAAAAACATGGTTTCCACAAATGCCAAGATTATTAAGAAGCCTTATTCTAAGGAACTCTTCGCACTTGATAATTGGGTAAGTACACACAGGGGACAAATGAGTTTAGATCATAATTACACAAGTAATGGTCTAAAAGCTACCGTCGCAGCAATTGAATCGGTATCTAAGAGCACTCCCCTATC
>CAKZUM010000435.1 GCA_937921525.1 uncultured Saprospiraceae bacterium | reverse complement strand
GTACACCCGATTGAATCAACAATACTTAATGAAACGATTTGTCAGGGTAGTGCATATTTATTTAATGGAGTTTCTTATTCTACAGAGGGAACGTATTCCAGTACTATTTCAAGTTCACATGGTTGTGATAGCATCTTGACGTTGAACTTAACGATAGGCGAAAATTATAGAACAACTATTAACCAAAGTATTTGCGCAGGTAGTACTTATACTTTTAATAATAAAGTTTATTCTACAACGGGTGTTTATCAAGATACCTTAAGAAGTACTAGTAATTGTGATAGTATTTTTACTTTAAATATTATATCTAATCCTAATGTATATACGACAATATTAGAAACAATCTGTGATGGGAGTAGTTATTTTTTCAATGGTAATAACTATACTACTGGAGGAACTTATACTGCTCAATTAGTTAGTAGTTTAGGTTGTGATAGTATTGTTACTCTAGGCTTAACTTTAATTCCTTGTGTAGATTTAGCGTTGAGTAAAGATTTAGCAGCTAACCAATCTGACACGGTTCGTCTTGGAGAAACGATAGACTATGAAATCTGTGTCAATAATGAAAACATCACTCCTGCTTATAATATCGAAATAACAGATCACCTGCCACAAGGGATGGTCTTAGATCCTAGTTCAACTGGTTGGATATTGGATTCAACTGGTAAAGCAATCTATACAATTCCAGGCCCGCTTACTACAGGACAACAAATATGTATTCCTATCCGATTAAGTTTATTGGACCCTAGTGCAGAGACGATTAATAACTATGCAGAAATATCAGGAGTGACCGATGTGACCGGTGTTTTTATTGCAGATTTTGATTCTTCTCCTGGTGGAAATTTAACGGGTGGACATGAAGACGATATAGATTTTGTCCCTATTATTTTTAATCCTTGCCCTTCTGTTATTGTAGGTTCTATAGATATTGATATTTGTAAAGGAGACACTATACAATTAGAAGGATTTGGTGGTTCAATTGGAGCAACGTATCAGTGGAGTGGGACAGGTTATATGAGCTGTACAGATTGTCCAAAACCTTTTGTAAGTCCAGATACAATCACTACTTATGTACTAACGATTCATGAAATAACGGGTTGTTCTGCATCTAATTTTTCTAGAGTAAAAGTACATAATCCACCAGAACTTTATCTTGGACTCGGAAAAAATATTTGTAGTGGATCTACTATTACATTGGATGCAGGGATAGGGGCAAGTACGTATCAATGGACTGCGTCTGATGGAAGTAATGTGGCTAGTGTAGCTAATCCTACTGTCATGCCTATCAATAATTCTGTTACTTATTGTGTTACTATTACAGATGCTTTTTCATGTACTGCTTCAGATTGTACTAGTGTGAATGTTCGTCAGGAGTTAAGAACAAATTTAGAAGAACAGATATGTGATGGTACTTTTTATGATTTTAATGGGAAGCAATTAACGACAACAGGAGTTTACACAGACACATTAATAAGTGCTACTGGATGCGATAGTATAGTCACGCTAGACTTGTCAACTCAGCCGTGTGTAGACCTTGCTTTACAGAAAGACTTGGCACTAGAACAGTCTGATACGGTTCGTCTTGGTGATAAAATTAGCTATAAAATTTGTATCAATAATGAAGGTATTTCTTCTGCTTATAATATTTTGATAACCGACCATTTACCGCAAGGGATGTTTTTAGATCCAGACAATATAGGATGGACACTAACTAATAATGGAGATGCTACTTATACAATTCCAGGCCCTTTAGCTGGAGGAGAGCAAACGTGTGTTTCTATCTTTTTAAATCTATTAGATCCGAGTACAGAGACGATTAATAATTATGCAGAAATATCAGGAGTGACAGACGAAAGAGGCGTGTTTATTGCGGATTTTGATTCTTCTCCAAGTGATGTGATTGATGATGAATTTGAAGATGATATAGATTTTGTACCTGTCATTTTTGATCCCTGCCCATTTGTAATAGTTGGGTCTCTCAATATTAATATTTGTAAAGGAGACACTATACAATTAGAAGGTTTTGGAGGATCTGCCAATGCGATTTATCAATGGGGTGGGCCAGGCGGATTGAGTTGTGTCGATTGTCCGAAGCCTTTTGTGAGTCCAGATACCACTACTACGTATGTCTTAACAATTAAGGAAGTAACAGGTTGTGAAGCGTCTAATTTTTCCCGAATAGTGGTGCATACTCCACCACCGCTTGATCTGGGACCCGATAGGAGTATTTGCAATGGATCAACTATAAATCTGGATGCAAACGTAACAGCAGTAAGCTATGAGTGGACTACTGCTGATGATAGTTCTATAGTAGCTGAAACCTCTCTTGCTATCTCTCCATCAACTACGACTGATTATTGTTTGACCATTACAGATGAGTTTGGCTGTACTGCTACCGATTGTGTGACGGTTTTTGTAAAAGAAACTTTAAGAACCAATTTAGAAGAGCAAATTTGCGATGGTAGTTTCTATCTTTTTGATGGGCAAGAATTAACGACTAGTGGTACTTATACAGATATACTACAAAGTAGTACGGGTTGCGATAGTATTGTCACTTTGCAATTAAGTAAAGTACCTTGTGTAGATTTATCTTTAGAAAAAGACTTAGCAATTAACCAATCAGATACTGTTCGTATAGGAGAAACCATTCATTATGAAATTTGTATAGACAACGAGGGAATTTCTCCAGCGTATAATATTGAAATAACAGACCATATTCCTGCAGGTTTGAATCTTAGTACAGATAATGCTGGGTGGACATTAATAGATAATAAAACAGCAATTTATACAATTGATGGACCTTTAAGAACGGGAGATCAAATTTGTGTGCCTATCTATTTAAATTTAAAAGATCCATCCGAAGGCTTTATTAAAAATTATGCAGAAATATCAGGCGTGACAGATGAGCGAGGGGTTTTTATTGCTGACTTTGATTCTTCACCCAATAATGATTCTGTAGAGGAAGAAGATTTTGAAGATGATATAGATTTTGAAACGATCTATTTTGATCCTTGTCCTTTCGTTTTAATTGTGGGGCAACGTTTTACAATTTGCGAAGGAGATAGTATTAAATTACAGGCTTTAGGAGGATCAGATTTAGCTTCTTATGAGTGGGGAACTCAAAGGGCGATGAGTTGTTATGATTGTAAAAATCCAATCGTTAGCCCGAAGGACACAACAGTCTATATACTAACAATTCATGAAGTGACTGGCTGTTCCGTTTCTACTACTATAACGGTGAATGTACAGAAAAAACCTTCTACTAATCTCGGCGGAGATCAATTTATTTGTTTAGGTGCCACCACCACTTTGACTGCGGATGAATATGAAGATATGGAATGGACTACATCAGATGGAACTTTCTTAAGCAGCGAAGCAACGCTATCTGTAAGTCCTACAAGTACAACTACTTATTGTATAAATACGGTCGGGGAGGGCGGATGTACTAATTCAGATTGTGCCACTATCTTTGTGGAAGAAACGATTACTACAACTACGAGTGAACAAATTTGTGAAGGTGATACTTATAATTTTAATGGACAATCCTTAACGGAAAGTGGTCAATATAGTACTACATTAATAGGGGAGATGGGCTGTGATAGTATCGTGAATTTAGACCTTTTGGTTTATCCTGTCATTAACAGCACATTGATTGATACGATCTGTATTGGAACGAGTTATAGTTTTAACAATCAGATACTTACAGAAGCGGGAACTTATACAAATATCTCTCCTACTAGGAGTGGATGTGATAGTATTAGTACCTTAATTCTTAGGACAGAAAACTGTTCTGATCTATCCCTTCATACACAATTGTCAGCTGGTCAAAAATCAATATTTGCTGTTGGAGATACCGTTGACTATGAAATCATTGTATCGAATGAAGGTGCAGTAACTATGCACACTATTCAAATTGTTAGTCGCTTACCAGAAGGAATTAGTCCCTTAAGTGAAGGGAATAATGGCTGGACTTTAAATAGATCTCCTACATTCTTTATCACAGACCCATTAGAACCAAATAATTCTAGTTCTATTAATTTAAGATTAAGAATTGAACCCACCGTACAGGGTTCTTCTACGGCAGATATTCTGACAGAAATAACAGCTATGTATTATGCAGATGGTACGCTAGCTCAAGATATTGACTCTGGCACTACTCCTACAGGTGATCCAGATTTACCATTGGAAGATGATGAAAGTATCATTACTTTGAACCTATTTACTTGTTCGGATTTTGCTGTTTCCGCAGGAGCTTATCAACGAGTTTGTCAAGGAGAAACGGTTCTTTTAGAAGCAACAGGAGGTGTTGCCTATGAATGGTCACCTCGTACTTCACTCAGTCAGTTTACTATTTTTAATCCTTTGGCTACCCCAATGGAAACAACGATCTATACGGTGACTGTAACAGATAGCAATGGCTGTACTGCTACAGACCAAGTTCAAGTAATTGTGGATGGATGTGCAACACCTCCACCTCTTTGTAAAGCAGTTGCGCTTGCCTGTCCAGATAAAACCATTTGCAAAGATGAATCCGCACAGTTAGTAGTGAGTGGAGGGATGCGTTGGGAGTGGTCGCCGAAAGAAAGTTTAGCCAATTTTGATACAGATATTCCTATCGCTACGCCTTCGATTACTACTAAGTATACTGTAACTGTAACAGATGAAAACGGTTGTACTGGTACGGACGAAGTACTGGTAATTGTAGAGGATTGCGCTACGCCTCCTGCTTGTGAGGCGATAGCATTTGCGTGCCCAGATAAAACTATATGTAAAGGAAGATCTGCACAATTAGTAGTGAGTGGAGGGGTAAGGTGGGAATGGTCTCCAAAAGAAAGTTTATCTAATTTTAATTCAGATATTCCAGTTGCTAGTCCTACCGTAACTACAGATTACACCGTAACCGTAACAGACCAGAACGGATGTACTGTCGAGGAGTATGTTACCGTTTTTGTGAATGATTGTAGAAAAAGTATAACAGATACAGAGGAACAAATTTTAGTTCAAGCCAAAATATTTCTACAGGGAGCGATGATTCCTAATGAAGAAATAATGCATGATAAACTACGGGTTGAAAATTTAATTCCATTAGAAGAGCCTTACGCAAAGCTAAGGTCTTATGACAATAAAAGATTGTTTCAAACTATCGAGAGTGGGGAAGAAACTATAACCTCTTCTGTATTAGAAACTACTGGGTCAGATGCCATAGTGGATTGGGTTTTTCTTGAATTGCGATGGGAGTATGATCCTTCCAAAGTCATTCGAACTCGTTCTGCACTAGTCCAAAGAGATGGAGATATTGTTGATCTTGATGGATACTCTCCTGTCCGATTTACTATACCTATGGATAATTATTTTCTAGCAGTGCGCCACAGAAATCATTTGGGCGTAATGACGGAAAAAGCAATAAGTATGAAAAGAAATAGTCTCCATACAGTCGATTTTACAAAAAATGATGCGTCTTGTTATGCGTTAAAAGATGGTTCTAAATCTAGCCAATATCCAATGATACAAATAGGAGACGTCCAATGTCTATGGGGAGGAAATTCTAATGGGGATAATAAATTAATTTTTCAAGGCCCTCAATTAGATCAAGAGAAATTGTTTTTTGATATTGCTTTGCATCCTGATAACATCAGTGAGGATGGTTTCCCAAATTATAATTTCATCATTAGAGGATACTTACAAGGAGATAATAATATGGATGGAGAACTCCGATACCAAGGTCCGAATAATGATATTGATGATTTACAGTTCTTTAATGTTTTACAGCATCAAGAAAATGAACGATTCTTAACGAATAAGATTATTTATGAGCAACTGCCAAGATAGTACTTGGGCTTACCCAAAAATCCCACTACTCAAATACCGATCTCCTCGATCACAAACAATAGAAACAATAACCCCTTCTTCTAACGTCTCCGCTAATTGAATAGCCGCGGTCATGGCACCACCACTACTCATACCTGCAAAAATTCCTTCTTCTTGTGCTAAGCGTTTCATCATTTCTATGGATTGATCTCTCGATACATCAATGATCTGATCCACTCTTTTGGGATCATATATCTTTGGTAAAAATTCAGGTGACCATCTTCTAATACCAGGTACTCTAGAGCCATCAGTCGGCTGTACACCTACTATTTGAATACCCTCGTTTTGTTCTTTTAAGAATCGGGAAGTTCCCATAATGGTTCCTGTGGTT
The DNA here is from genome assembly GCA_937921525.1 of uncultured Saprospiraceae bacterium. Lineage (GTDB taxonomy): Bacteria > Bacteroidota > Bacteroidia > Chitinophagales > Saprospiraceae > JAFMDF01. The sequence continues at coordinate 1,844 of CAKZUM010000435.1, read as the reverse complement.
CCCATAGAAGAAACGAAGTGAGTAATGCTTTGATTGGTATCTTGCCATATTTCTGGTCCTGTACTTCTATAGTGTGCCTTCCAGTTATCGTCATTCGCAAACTGGTTTAGGTTTATATATCCTCCTTGATTGACTAGATAAGTAGCATATTCTCTAGAGTACTCAATCGTTTTTTCGGCAGGCGTTAAGATCACATCTGCTCCATAAGATTTCATCGTATGCACTCTTTCCACGGTAGCGTTTTCGGGCATAATTAAGGTGATTTGAATACCAAATTTTGCCGCAATCATCGCCAATGCGATACCCGTATTTCCACTAGTTGCTTCTACTAATTTCATTCCTTTTTTCAATTCCCCTCTATCCATTGCCCCTTTAATCATGCTATACGCAGCTCTATCTTTTACACTTCCCCCAGGATTAGTGCCCTCTAATTTTCCAAATATTTTTACATTAGGTTTATTAAAAAGTCTGGTGATTTCTACCAATGGGGTATTCCCTACTAAATCAAATAATGATGGCATTTCTTTTTTTTAAGTAATTATTCGTTTTCATGGCGTAAAAGTCGACAAAGTTGGGCGACACTTTCAAAGTGTCGCCCAACTTTGTCCACTTTTAGACGCATAAATAAAATAGGTCTCAATTCTCAATTCTCAATTCTCCAACTGGCTTCCGAGCCATAGTAGATTCTTGCCCTAGCCCTTTAAAATAAACTCTTGAATGTGGCTCGACACTTTTAGTAATCCACACATTACCGCCGATCATACTATCGTGGCCAATGACGGTTTTTCCACCAAGAATAGTGGCTCCAGCATAAATGACTACGTTATCTTCGATGGTAGGATGCCTTTTGGTTTGTGCTAATTCTTTTTTAACACTCAAGGCCCCTAGCGTAACGCCTTGATAAATTTTTACATTATTACCGATGTGTGCTGTTCCACCAATCACGACACCTGTACCATGGTCTATACAAAATTTTGATCCAATAGTCGCTCCCGGATGTATGTCAATACCTGTACGACCATGTGCATGCTCTGTCAATACCCGTGGTACTAAAGGCACATTTAGTTGAAATAATAAATGAGCTAAACGATAGACGGCGATCGCATAAAAACCAGGGTAAGTTCGAATAACTTCTGTCTCACTAGTGGCGGCAGGGTCACCACTCATCATGGCGGCAGCATCTACTATTAATTGTCGTCTAGTAGCAGGTAGTTCTTTAAAGAACGCTTTGGTAGTGGCAGTTGGCTCGCTAGATAATTCCCCGTTCAACCTATTTAATATTTCTGATAGAGCGACTTCCATATTGGCAAAATCTTGCTCAAATTCAGACATTACCTTATACCGCTTATCAGATAATTGGGGAAATAGAATTTGTAGTAATCCATTGATAAAATTACAGATGGATTCTGGAGAAGGAACTGTTTTATTATGTCGATGCTCTTCGAAAAGTTCGAATAAGAATTCTTTTTGTGCCATTGTGGTGTAGGTCTAATTGATGGTGTAGTTGTAGTTATAAAAAGCTACAATCATTCCAATTTAATAACAACAATGTATTTGGTCCAAAAGGTTTGATGAGTAGCAAAAATAGTAGATTTTATATAGAAGTTGTTTAAAAATGCCTTTCAGTCCCAAACCTGTCCGCTATCTGGCGGAAGCCATACTAAAAGAACCTTACACTATGATTTTTGAACTCTAAATTACATTCTTAGGAACGGTGTAGAAATAGATTTACAAACCTGCCCGACTCAGGCAGGCGGGTTTAGGGTAGCTTATTTTGTTGCTAGTTTTGGCTTTGAAAACAGGAGTTATGTTGATATAATGACTGTTTTCAAAGTTAAAAATAG
>CAKZUM010000434.1 GCA_937921525.1 uncultured Saprospiraceae bacterium | reverse complement strand
GAATTACCTAAGGATAACATAGGTGTCAGATGGGCTACGGATTCGAGGTCGGAAGTCAAATCATTCGCCACTCTTTGCGTAGGAGAATCTGGGGTTAATAAGGTAGGAAAATTACTTTCTAATGTTTCTAGTTTTTTATATAAAGTATCATATTCAAAATCACTAATTACTGGATCATTTAACACCGCATATTTCCATTCGTGGTAATTTATAACCGCTCTCAATTCTTCTACTTGTGCGGCAGCAGCTAATTGATTATCGGCCGTATCTGTTTTTAGTAATTTTTTGGATTGGTCGAATAGTTGGCGTTGTTTCTCTTTAGTATACATGTAGTTGTTTCTTTTTAAAAATAGGCTGCTTTCTATTATAAGCTAGGGGATATGGCTTTTCGATAAAAGTTCGTTTTTAAAAATTAAGGGGAGATAAAGGTGGGCGACACACTTTGAAAGTGTCGCCCACCTTTATCTCCCCTTCATTTCTTACAGCTCAATTACCATTGCACGAACTCGCAAATCCGCTGCCGCTGCCTTAGGATGACTAGATGAAAAAAGTTCATCTCCTAATAAATCTGGAAACGCTGCTTCTGGTTTTCCAGCTTCTAAAAAAACGGTAAGCTTTGGATTAATATTTCCGCCTTGCCAGTCCTGCGTAAAACCTGCATAATCCCATTCAAAACCTGCAAATTTAAAATCCTTACCGTTGATTCTTTGGAGTTGAGCTAGGGTAGTACCGATGCTAATATTTTGATCCGTTTTCCAAGAAGTATTTCCCTTGGCTATTCGGATTTTTGTTGGTCTTTTAAAAGGTGCATCCGCCGCCCATTCAATACTTATTTCATTATTGGTATCAGGAAAAACTACTGTTCCTTCAATTGTTTCTCCTTCGCCAACACCAATGGTTCTTCGGATCACATTTTCCTTACCATAGGCCATTTTGATAGATGCCTCTGTAGTATTCGCAGAAATCATTCCTACCTGCTTACCGGGAATACATAACCATTTTTGATCGACACTCCGAGAACTGGAAGTTCCATTTGTAGTGCTTTTAGTAGAGAGACTATTGTTTGTAGAACTAGTGGTATCTTTTGGAACGGTCGGTTTATTTGTCGTACTAGTGGTATCTTCCCAACAAGCACTTAACACTACGAATGATAATAAAAAGAGGAGATTTTTCATAGCTAAATTGTTTTTGGATTCCTAAGACATATTGAAGTAACAAATTTGACTAATTAACATCGGCTATCGCTAATTTCAGTATTTGAACGCAGAGACACAAAGATGCAGAGTTTTTGGATTTTTTCTTAGAAAAAATCTCTGCGCCTCTGCATCTCTGCGTTCAATTTTTTCATTGGCGACAGCCAATATTAAATAAAACAGTTATCAATAAATTATTTTAACACATCTAATAATTGCTCTTAAGATTATTTAAATGATGATAGTGATGGTAGACCGTCCACATCATCAATTCCCTAACCGTCATTTTGCCAAGCAAAGGGTGCGGAAATAAATATTTATCTAACTCCTCTTCTGTCCATTTATTCAAACCTTTTTGTAGCCGCTGAATTTGCAATTCAAACTCATTTATTAATACAGATTTATCTGCAATTGTATGTTTTTTTGCCCCCGGAGGTTTACGAGTAGGAGATAAATTCTTTAACTTATGCTGATATTTAGCAACGATGGTATCATAATCTCTTCCCTTTCTATTCGGCTTGCCAAATCGCCATCGAAGAATAAATTTAGGCAATCGTAGTGCCTTATTAATCATAACAACGATTCGATACAAGTGATCTAAATGTTGACTAGCATCCCATTTATTGGCAGGCCCTTTTACAAAGTTTTCATCAGGTTGAATATTCATCCAATCTACTATTTCTGTAGCACTAGTACCTAGCTTTTCAATAATATCCTCTTTGATGTACATAGTTTAGTATGGTTGTTAGATTCTAAGATCTAATGGTTTAATATGGGGGATGAACAAATTTAAGCTAATACTTGATGTTAATGAAAAGAAAAAGAAAAATCATTATGATTTAAGGACTCCTCCTTCTTCCCATACTTGTACTAACTCTATCAAAGTCTCTACTACTTTCTGCATATCTTGTACCGTTACCCACTCTTGCGGAGAATGAAAAGCATGACCTCCTGTAAAAATATTAGGGCAAGGTAATCCCATGAAAGAAAGTCGAGACCCATCTGTTCCTCCTCGAATGGAACGTTGCTTGGGCTGCATGCCTGCTCTTCGAATCGCTTCCAGTGCATTATTAACCACCGAGGGATGTTGATCGAGTACTTTTTTCATATTACGATATTGCTCTTTTATTTCTAAAGTCGCAGTAGAATTAGGATAGTTGGTCAACACTTTATCCATTGTTTCTTTAAGAACATTTTCGTGGTCTACTAGTTGCGCATCTATAAAATCTCTTACAATAAATTGGATCGTGGCTTTCTCCGAATTGCCCTCCATTGTAACAGGATGTATAAAACCTTGTTTGCCTGACGTTGTTTCTGGAGATAAACCATCTTTCGGTAAAGCTGCCAAAATATCTGCTGCAATTTTAATCGCATTTTCCATTCTTCCTTTAGCATACCCTGGATGGATAACTACCCCATTAATCGTGATCGTAGCCCCATCTGCAGAAAAAGTCTCATCTTCTAAAGATCCTCGTTGTTCCCCATCTACCGTATATCCATATTCCGCTCCAAGCTTTTTTAAATCCACATGATTCGCTCCTCTACCAATCTCCTCATCAGGCGTAAATAAAATTTTTATCGTCCCATGTTTGATCTCTGGATGCTGTGTTAATTGATAACAAAGGTCCATAATCTCTGATACCCCTGCCTTATTATCTGCCCCTAATAAAGTATCGCCACTAGCCGTAATTAGATCATGCCCAATTTGATCTTTTAGATCTGGATGATCTTTCATTTTGATAATCTGATCTTTGCCTTTTGGCAAAATAATATCTTTCCCGTCATACTTTTTATGGATGATCGGTTGGACATTATTCCCACTACAATCAGGGGAAGTATCCATGTGGGAACAGAAACAAATAACTGGTATTTCTTTATTGCTATTAGAAGGAATGGTTGCATATACATATCCAAAGTCATCCAAATGGGCATCTTCTATACCCATTTCTAATAATTCTTTAACTAGCAATTTTCCTAAGTTTTTCTGCTTGCTAGTGGAAGGTACGGTATCAGAACTTGGGTCTGATTCTGTATCTATTTGGACGTATCGTAGGAAGCGATCTAAAAATGTATGTTGTAATGGAATAGGCATATTGATGTTAGATAAAATGATTTTAGAGTAAAACAAAGTTGATCAGGCAATTAATTCATCCGATCACTTGCAGTGGTCGGATGAAACGTGCAGCTTGATCCGACCACTGCAAGTGATCGGATCAATTAGCTTGAAATTGCTCCTGTTTTTTTTACACTTAAATGCTTTAGATTATTGGTGCAAAATACACATAATTGAACGCGGATTTTACAGATTTTTTAGGTCGTGAGTGACGTCTAGCTATTTCATTTTAAAAAATATCAAAGCCGCTCACGACCTAAAAAATCCATTTCCATCCGCGTATTTTCAAAGAAAATCAGCGTTCAATTATGCCGCTTTTGCTCTCTAATTAATAAACAAAATCTTAGCCACAACAGTGTTAGGCGCAGACAATCCACGAGAAGCCGTACTAAAAACCAAGTAAACCCCAGTACTAGCACGCCGCCCATCAAAACTATTCCCATCCCAAATAGCCTGCCCACCCGATGAAGTCGTTTCAAAAATTAACCGACCACTTACATCTGTTATCTTAACATTGGCATCCCTCGCCAACCCTTTAATGGCGATAGGCCCTGTGTACTCTGGACGCACAGGGTTAGGAAAGGCATAGGCAGAAGTGGTATTAACTCGACCACCTGCTGTTGCATCTCCTCTATAAGACAATAGGCCATTATTCGTACCAATATAAGCTTCACCAGTTTGCTGATTAATAGCTATGTCAATAATTGTATTATCGAACAATGGGCTGTTATTAGTATTAAAAAAAGCAATTTGTTCCTCTCCATTTGGCGACTGAATAAATAGACCATTATTCGTACCGATCCATTTTCGATTAGCACCATCTACGGCTATAGTTAAAATATTTTCTGTTTCTAATAAACGAGCCCCAATTCCATCTTGTTCGACGATTCGTCTTGATCCCCTACAATTCGTTTCAAAGACATTATTTCCACACTCAAAAATGACGGGCCCTTCGGAAGTGCCGACCCACACATCCCCATCTAAATCTACTTCTAAGCAATTGATAACTCTTGTTTGTAATTCACTATTAGAAGGCGTAAATAATTTTACTCGATCATCAGATTCCATATCAATTGTTCCATTATCATCGAATACCAATACCCCTTCGTTGGCAGCAACAAACCATTTATAGCCATTATTATCTATCGCAACTTGTAATAGATTTTTACTAGATACATTAAAATTTTTCCAAGTACCATCATTTTTCAAAACAGAAATAGGGCGCGGGGCTAAATGATTGCTCATCCACAAATTGTTTTCTTCATCAAATGCCAAGCCACCAACCCGTTCTCTTGCGGCGTCTCCTGTTGCCCCTTGTAAGGAAGAATTTTCTTCGTTGTATGCGGTGTAATTTTCGCCATCGAATTCTATCAATCCTCCCCAAAACGTCCCAACAAATAATCGACCGTCTGGATGAATCGCTAGTCGATGAAAATCCCTATCTATATCTTTTTCAAAAAATAGTGGCACATTGTCTCTATTAAAACGGCTCCAATTTCCTTGATCTAAAATGAAAACGCCATCTACTCTATTCAATGCGGTCTGATTGGAAGCGACACCACCAGAAGCGACATACACCTTGTCTTCCCCTATGGCAATTTCACTCGTATTTTGAGAAAAAGGAGAATTGTAATTCAAAGCCGTACAGCGGTCTCCGCCCTTATTGGCAAAACGAATTCCTCTAAAAACATCTGCATACCAAATACTTCCATTTTCTAATTCTATAGCATTTCGAGGTCGGTTGACGCAGACACCACCAGACGTAGTAATCGTTCCATTTTCTGTGACTAATAAAACTTTACCGTCGCCATCCCTATCCCTAGAATAACCTGCCAAAAGATGCTCCACACCAGAGGCCAAGTAAGCTACACTAAAACCATCTTCTACATGTACTTCTTCTAACATAGTTCCATCATACTGAAATAAATCGCCACTAATATCCAAATACAATTTCCCATGATGTGCCGCAACTGAACTGGAACTATAAACAGGCGGAAAGCCATCTGGAACATCTAATAAACGCCAGTTCCCAAAATCCCCTAAATTGATATTATCTTGATTTGGAACGGTGTAAATCCCCTCGTCTGTAGCTGCATAAAATTGTCCGTCAAACAAAGTCATACTAAATACGGGTAAACCAGTAAACGTAGTAAATTCAAATTCTTCTCTCTCCAGATTTAATTTGACGATCCCAAATCCAGTTGATAAAAAAGCAGCATCGTCTTCAAAAAGGATATTATAAATCGTTCGATCTCCTACAATACTCGTATTACTCTGTATGTCATTCAGGTTAATAATGCCATTGGGTTTGACCAAATCTAGATTACTATTGGTATAGGCAATTACTAGCGTTTCCGAGGCTTGATTATAATTTATTTTATCTACCCCTACATCACTTAATCCATCTACCTTAGAAAGGAAGTCTACGGAGTTATCCATTTTATCTATCGTAAAAATGGCAAAGGGAGAAGCATAATAGATTTGAGTTTCACTTTGGGTTACCCATCGACCAGACTGGTAGGGGAGATGAGATTTCCATTGACCAATCCTTAGATCAGCATCTTGAGCGTTTGCTAAGAAACAGTAGGAAAGGGCAAGAAAAAGGAGACTGCTCTTTAAAAGATGAAAATTTTGCATAGCCTTAGCTCTATTGAGGGAAACTGGAAGCCTTTTTGTCCAGCAACTTCCCGTTGCTGGATAAATTAAGGAATGATGAATTAATAAATTGCGTTTTTGTGCGCTGTTATTTTTTCTTTCTACAAGGCGAAAAACGTAGGGATAGCCTAGCTATCACGAGGCTTTTCAACGCAGTAGAAAGGAAAAAGAACAAGCAGAAGAATGTA
>CAKZUM010000433.1 GCA_937921525.1 uncultured Saprospiraceae bacterium | reverse complement strand
TTAAAAATCAGCGAAAAAACAATTAATTGATAATCAGTTAAATATAAAGCTAAAATACAAAAATATATTTAATAAGCATAATAAAAAATCATTTTAATTAATTGATTATCAAGCTAGTATGCGTCTTCGTCCAAACACTATGTACCTATGTGGTAAAATACAAGCCTCCTAATCATGCCACATTAATCCCTTCTCGATAAGCCCAATTTTTAATATTTTCTTTTTTTATAACTGCTGCCATTAAGGCTGGAAACTGATCGGGGGTGCAGGCAAAAGAGGCAATATCTGCGTTGGCAAATTGGGTAGCTACATCCTTATCATATACAGGTGCGCCTTCATCGCTCAAAGCTAGTAAGGTCACGAACTGTGAGCCTCCTCTCCGAATAGCTGCTGCTCGTTTGATTAAAGCTTGTTCATTTCCTCCTTCAAATAAATCACTAATTAAAAAGACAATCGTATCGGAAGGGTTTTGAATAAAGTTTTCTGCATAGGTCAAGGCTTTATTAATATCTGTTCCTCCTCCTAATTGCGTACCGAATAATAATTCTACTGGGTCATGCAGTTCTTCTGTTAAATCTACGACTGCTGTATCGAAAACAACGATGTGTGTTTTAACGGATTTCAGGGAAGCCAAGATGGCTCCAAACACACTGGCATAGACTACCGAAGTCGCCATAGAACCACTCTGATCTACTAATAAAATAACCTTTTTTAAAGCCTGTCCCTTTTTACCATATCCAATTAAAGTCTCTGGAATTATCGTTTCTAAATCTTTTTGATAATGTTTGAGATTCGCTTTAATTGTTTTGGGCCAGTTGATTTCTTTCAGCTTGGGACGGCGATTGCGAACGGCTCGATTGACACTCCCAATGACTGCTTCTCGCATGGGATTGGTGAGTTTTTTTTCTAACTCTTCCACCACCTTTCTAATTACTTTTCTAGCGGTGTCTTTTGTTTTTTCTGGTAAGACTTTATTGAGCGAAAGTAAAGTTCCTACAAGCGAAACATCTGGTTCTATGGATTCTAAAAACTCTGGCTCTAACAACATCTTTTCAATATTCAATCGCTCAAAAGCATCCTTTTGCATGATTTGAACTACTGTCTTAGGAAAGTATTTTCGTATATCTCCTAACCAGCGATTGACTTTTGGAGAAGACCCGCCCAAGCCTTTTTTCTTATCTCCTTCATCATCATATAACTGTTCCAAGACTCCGTCCATTCCTTGTTGGGATGCTTCTAAATCTACCTCTTTTTCTGGGTCGGATTGTTGGCCAAGAATTAGGCGCCATTTTTTGAGTTTGTCTGTAGGTAGGTCGTTACTCATGAGGTAGGATGTATGGCTGGTATATTGCTCGTAAAGCAGGTTGTTTACTCGCTTGTTTTTTATTAGAGCGAATTAATAATCCGCTTTACGGGAGTACTACTTTAATTACGCTTTAATTGTGCCTTCAAAGTTTTAGCATTATCATAATAAAACCCATTTTTAATAGCTAAAATCTGATCTAAATATTGGATACTGTTAGTGCTATTTTTTTCTTTTAAATGAGCCAAAGCAAGATACCAAGTAGCATCTTCTGAAAATTTTGTTTTGCTTGATTGTGCTTTTTTAAGTGAGGTAATAGCTTCTTCCGTTTGTCCTTTTTCTAATAAAATTAATCCTTTTAAAAGTTGTGTTAATGCAGCTTCTTCTGGATTATAATCAAAGGCAGTAGGAATATTATCCGTAGATTTTTCGTAAGGTAAGTTTTTGTAAGTAGCGATCGCTTCTGCTAGAGGAGCAGAAACTGGAATATTAGGGGATGCAGCACTACGCACTAAGCTATCTGGTACATCATAAGGTTGGTAGTACTCTGTGTATAAATCGCTTGAAGAAATCTTACTTTTTGTAGAGAATTGGACAGCAAATCCTATTGTCATTAAAAACAATAAAGCCGCCGCTATCTTTAATAATTTTTGCCTTCTTTTTTTACGTTGATATTCAAATAACCTATTCGTAATAGCACTTTTTAAAAAAGGTAAATCCTCTCGCAATTCTTTTTCATCAATAGCTCCAATACTATTTATGGTATATTGACAAAGTTCACAGGTAGATAGATGTCCTTCTACAGCGATTCGCTCTCGTTCACTTACTCTCCCTGACTGGTATTTTTTCAGTTGTCTAAGGGAGACACATTTATTGATCGGCATATCTTCTTTTTTCATTATTGAATATCACTTGGGAATAAAATTCTCTTACCTTCTGGGACCTAGTAATTTTTCTAAGTTCTTTTTCCCATTCTGCAAATAACTCTTTACTTCTTTTTCTGTATAGCCCGTATAGTCGACTATTTCTCTATAACTTTTATCTTCATAATAAAACAAACGAACACATATTCTTTGTTCTTCTTTCAATTGATCTAGGGCATCTAGTACTTGATGACGGATAGATGCATCATCTTCCTCTTTAAGAAGATGCACGAGTGCGTCTTTTTCCACAACATCTGAGGTGTTTTTTTGAAAATCTCCAAATGCTGTCATTTTTTTGACATTACTAGACTCTTTTCGAAGATGTTGGTTACACTCATTTTTTGTGATAATAAAAAGCCAATTACTAAATGATTGCACATCTGTGGAGGCAAGATTTTTCATTACTTTTTCAAATACAGTCATCACTACATCCTTTGCAGCTTCTCTATCCTTGAGCATATTTCGAGCCACGACATATATTTTATCGTAATGCCGCTCATATAATACACCAATACAAGCTTCTTCTCGATCGTCTTGATAAAGTGCTATCAGCTCCTCATCGGATAACTGATTATAGTCTTTAGATTTACGGGAAAATAGCATTTATATTTTTTGTCTTCTTATTTAAAATAGTAGAAAACTAGCAAATCGTTATATTAGATGTGAGAGCAGAGAAGCGAGAACAGTGACAGGTATCGTTGGCAAACAACGAATTTTAGTCATTTTTTAAACGAGATTTATCTCGCTGCTTTATTTTCTGCTCGCTGCTCTCACAACTATACTAATTCTGGTCGTTCATTCCAATTAAAATATTTATCTATTCTATCTTTCATAGTGGTCTTGTAAAAAAATCCTGCTAGTACACCAAAGGCAAAGCCGCCTATGTGTGCCCACCATGCTACACCTGCTGTTTCTGCAGTAGCTGGACCTAGTGAAGCAAAACCACTAATTAGTTGTTGTACAATCCAAAACCCTAAAAATAGAAGTGCGGAAATTCGAAAAGATCGAAAGAACATTAATACTAATATCTTTATTTTGGATGATGGAAACATGACGAGATATGCCCCTAAGACAGCAGAGATTGCTCCACTTGCACCTACTGTAGGAATACTGCTTTCCATATTGAAAAATATATGTGCCGCATGTGCCCCCAAACCTCCTAAAAAATAGAATAGCACAAATTGGACATTCCCAATAATCTGCTCAATATTATCTGCAAAGACCCAGAGAAATAGCATATTACCTATTAAGTGCATCCATCCACCGTGCAAAAACATACTAGTAAACAGCGTAAAAAGATCTTGCCGTTGCATCGTTTCTCTAGGAATAGAACCATATTCAAAAATAAATTTCTCTAAATCTTCTCCAACTAGGGTAGCTTGAAATAAGAAAACTAGTACATTTATCGCTATGAAGGCATAGCTAAACATAGGAAATGCACCACCACGCACTTGATCATCACCAATAGGAAATACCATTATTATACTTTGTAAAAAGATTCTTTGACAAATGTCAAAGAACGTGTAAAAACTGAAATAACAGACAAAATCATCGAAAAATACTATATTTTTTCATTGAATTCACGTTTTATTTGAAGAAGTTGCTCAAAAATGAGTGAATGTATTTTGTATAAAAATTTAAATTATACGTACTAGTAATATAATTTTCAAAATGAAATTTTCAAAGCCTTTAATCCTTTCAGAAATAGCCCAAACCATAAATGCCACACAGATTATTGGCTCCACTGCTGTTATAGCCACAGGCATCAATGAAATTCACAAGGTGGAAGTAGGGGATATTACATTTGTAGATTTAGAAAAATACTACCAAAAAGCGTTTCGGTCTGCCGCTAGTATTATCATTATTAATCAGGTGGTAACTGCACCAGAAGGGAAAACACTCTTGGTTTGTACTCAACCTTTTGAAGCCTATAATTTATTGGTGAAAAAACATCGACCTTTCCGACCATTGGATAGTATGATTAGTCCTTCTGCCCATATTCATCCTTCTGCGATCATTGAACCTAATGTGATAATTGGGGCCAATGTACATATTGGAAAAAGAAGTTACATCCAATCAAATGTTACCATAAGAGAATATACCAACATAGGCGATCAGGTAATTATTCAATCAGGTGCTGTTATTGGGGCAGATGCTTTTTATTTTCATAAAAAAGAAAAAAGCTATGAAAAGTGGCGATCTGGTGGTCGGGTAATTATTGAAGATCATGTGGATATTGGACCTGGTTGTACTATTTGTAAGGGCGTTTCTGGAGATACTATTATTGGAGCGGGCACTAAATTAGATGCGCAAGTGCACGTTGGACATGGCGTAGAAATTGGCCAAAATTGCTTACTGGCTGCACAGGTAGGTATCGGCGGTAAGACCATCATTGGAAATGAGGTCATTTTATATGGTCAAGTAGGAGTTGCCCCTCGTTTGAAGATCGCCAACAAAGTAGTTGTATTAGCCAAGTCTGGGGTTTCTAAAAATTTAAAAGCAGCTACTACTTATTTTGGGTATCCTGCCAGAGAAGTATCTCTACAATACAAGGCTTTAGCTGCTTTAAGAATGTTGCCAGATTTGTTAAAGAGACAAGCCTTGTTTCTCATGCTTGTTTTTTGGGGTATAGCATTTTCTGCTTGTGAATCATCTGAAAATAAATTGTTACGTGCCGACAAAAAAGCCATTGATACCCTCACGACTAATGCCCTCCGTAGCCTTGAACCTATATTGGACAGCTTATGCGTTCATAATAAAGACAGTATTAAACAGGTCGCTATAGATTCTATTTTATTAGCTAGAAAAAAACAAGAGGAACGTCTGCGAGGAAACGAGTAGGGAAGTCTTTATATCGAAAGACTAGATGGGGTTGATCACTCCATATCTCCCAACCTTTATTTAATTATTAACTGCTCTATAAAGACTCTTTCGGTAGTATAGATTTTTAAAAAATAAATACCGCTAGGCATCTTGATAGGTATCTTGCTATCCAAGCTATTAGGCAGTACTTTCATTATTTGTCCTGTACTACTCAACACCTCTATCTGTTCTATCTTCCAATTATGTGGAACATCTACTGTAATTGATTGAATGGTTGGATTTGGGTATATTTTAAAATTGGGTATAGTGACTCTATTATTAGACACCAATTCCGAAAAATCTTCTCCATGCACATTCTTACCCGGAGAGTATAATTGAAAGTTACCAACAGTCGAATGTAGCGTAGCAATAGTTTCTTTTGCTAAGTCTGGAAATCGAGTAATTGACTGATTATTAGCACCTTCTGATTCATAAGTGTACGCATATACTACTGCCCCTGTCGTGTCTTTTAGGATTATTTGATCTCCTGTATTTAATAAATTTAGTCCGCCCGTTGATGCCGTTTGAGTAATAGCTGTGCCATAGTCACCGTCCAACATTCCCCCACCAAAAACAACAAAAGCTTGTTGGGCTTGAATAATCGTACCTGCTAGAATTGTATGGCGAAGTGCATTTTCATCGAATAGTTGAAATCCAGAAATATCTATAGGGAGTATGCTTGTATTTACAAATTCTAAAAACTCATCCTCTTTGGCATTTCGTACCCCATCTTGGTTGGCATCCCCTTCAAGGCCCGTAGCTGGGTCTGCATGAATTTCATTTAATAGTAAAGGAAAGTCGAAATCATTTTCTTCTATGATTAATGTAAAATTTTGGTTGATGCTTAGTTGGGAATTATTACCGCCTCGTATATCTGTCAATAAAAAATCAAATGATTCTTGTCCTTCTACTAATGAATCATCTTTTATTGGAATGGGTACGTATTTTTGTCCTGCCTCATTTGGTTCAAAAGTAATCGTCTTAGAGGTAAAATTTAATAAGTCATCGGAGTCTTGAGTTTTGATATAGCTGACAGTCAACGTTGTTGCTTCATTAGATGGATTGATTAAGTAGATGGGTAGTAGAAATATACTATCTCCTTCATTCACCTTTCCAGTAGTTTGTGGAAAATGTACATAAGTAGTGTGATCTTCTAAGCCAAAAGGAAAACTATTCAGCATCGTGCCTGGTGAAAAAGAAGAACCATAAGTGTCTGGTATTTGATTGTGTGATATAAAACCACCAATCACATCTGGATATCTGGTCCATGAAATATGTGCGTTTTCGCTAGGATAGGTGAACTCTTCAATTATTTCATTCCCAGTATCTTTTAGTTCTACTTTCACGCCACCATTTCCCAAGCCTAATGCGCCTGACGAAGCGACTGTAACCATACTGTTACCAAATGTGCCAGCTGGAGTGCCTCCGCCAAAAATTACTATAGCAGAAAGCGGTGCAAGAACAATGGTCGTATCAAACTGATGTCTCAACTGTCCAGAAACCCATATACTGTATTCTTTTAAATCAATGGCTGAATCTGTCGCATTCACCAATTCTATAAATTCATCTTCTTTAGCATCTCGAACACCATCTCCATTTGCATCACCTGCTATTCCGAGAGCTACATCAGCGTAAAATTCATTAATGACTATTTGTGCAGGAATGGCACTAAAGGGCAAGAAGATAAATATCCCTAGGAGGAAGATTGTCTTATTCATGTTATAGCGGTTTAGTTGTTATTTAAATTAGTACGGGCTGATTATATATGGTGGAATAATCAGAAAGTATCAATTTGAATAAGCGTTCAGTTTAGAAAATATAGCGATTAAAATTAATACTTATAATGTAGATTCCTGCATTTTTCTTCAAAAAGAACTGCTTTTAACTTATTTCCCATCTTTAATAACAATGAAAGAATATTAATTAATTACCGTATTACAGGCTCTCTGGAAACAGTTATCCACAAATAAACAATTTTATTAACAATATGTGGATAACTTTGTGTATTTCCACATATACTAACATTTTATTATATTTTGCTGTGGATATTGAGCATTTACTTACAACAAAGCAGTCTCTTTGAGAGATTAAGCATGAGATTCCTTCCTAATCTGAAAATTAACATACAGTAAACTAGCCAATAATAATAAAGCTCCTGCCTGGTGCATCGCTCCATAGGCAACAGGTACTTTTCCAAAGCAGTTAATAATGGTCAATATCCCCAGTATCAACTGGATAAATAACATACCACCTAATAGGTAATTTCCTTTTGCTAGTCGTTTAGATGTATTTGACTGATACAACTTCCAATTGAAATAAAGTATTAATCCTGTTAATAAGTAGGCAGTTCCACGGTGTAGTAGTTGCACGAATGCTTTCACAGATCGAGCAGGTTCATAATTAATAGCTGTGTCCAATCCTATATCAGCGTTTGTCCATAGTGCATCCCATAATAAGCTGCCTTTTACAAACATTGGAAAATATGGATGTAATAAGCCTGCCCTCATGCCTGCCATTAAACCACCAAAAACTATCTGTACTAATAAAACACCTGTTAGTAACCAGCCAAAATTTCGATACTTCCTTAAATGAGCGTCTCCTACATTGGGTTGCCTTGCTAAAAACCAAGTCCATAGTAGATGCGCAAATAAAACCGTTGCAATAATTAAATGGACTGACAGCTTATAAGCACTTACCCAGGTCCTAGTATTGTCATTTAAGCCACTAGCGACCATTATCCAACCGAATGTCGCTGCCAACGCCCCCAAGCCTACCGCAACGCCTAATCGGCGTAACAGCCACTTCGGAAGTTGTTTTGTAAAAAAGAAATACAGAAATGGAAAAATGAATACAAATCCGATGCTCCGTGCCCATAGCCTGTGAAAATATTCCCAGAAAAAGATCACCTTAAATTCTGACAAATCCATCCCTGCATGAATCGTTTCATACTGCTTTTTGGCAGCTACTTTATATTTTTCAAAAGCTTCTATCCATTCTAATTCATTCAATGGCGGAATAGTTCCTTGGATAACTGCCCATTCCGTGATAGACAAGCCTGAGTCTGTTAGTCGAGTTATCCCTCCAATAACAACCTGCACAAAGACCATTAAAACACCAATGAATAACCAAACACGGATTGGCTTTGATAATGCTGATAAAGCCTTGTTAGAATTGGATCTATTTTTCATATTTTATTTTTGGTTCTTTGACAAATCCCGTGAAAAAGATCAAATCAAAATAAAAATCAAAAGCGACCAACGGGAGTGTTGGTTTTTATTTTGATTTGAACACGGAATTTGTCAAAGAACGATATTTTTCTAATTGAGCCTATTTCGATAATGAACAAAATGTCTTTGAAAAAGATTTTTGTAGGATATAAAAACAAAAGAGATTCTACTTTCCTTTTTCCACTAATCCACACTACTAATATCCCTTAATGGATTTTATTATAAATTTTTTAAAAAAAACTCTCCATCATTATAGGTGTTAATTGGTAGAGAAATAATAGCTCTTTTTGTAGCACCTTTCATTCTTAATATTTAGCTACTTCTTTTCCACACTGTTTTAACTATCAAAAGCTACTGGTTTCTATTGTTTTAATAGTTATACACATTTACCGTTTTGATTGTGAACAGGATAAAAAAGCAATTTTCCCGATCTAATATCTTTCTTTTTATTGTTAAGTTAGATAGCTAAAATCGTTAAGAACTAAGCTCTTTTGGATGCCATCGCTACCTGACGTTAGTAATTGTGAATTAGTAGCATTATTTCCACAAGTTATTCACAAGTTTTTAAGCCTGTTTTTGATACTATCTGAACACAAAAGTAGGGGCTAATAGATCATCTACTTGTCATATTTTTTTGACTTCCATAAGGTCAAAAAAAATAGCAACCATTGATTTAATGGTTGCTATTTTGTGATCTGTTTAAATTTGCTAGTAAGTTTACTAAACCTTGAAGGTTTAGTAAACTTTTAACTACTTCAAATCAATCTCCAAAAAAACAGGACAATGATCAGAATGAACAGCATCATTCATATGATATGTGCTAACAAGTTTATTTTTTAAATTATCCGTAACCGACTGATAGTCGATTCGCCAACCTTTATTCTTAGCTCGTGCGCCTGCTCGATAGCTCCACCAACTATATTCTACTTTTTCTGGATTTAAAAAACGATAAGCATCTGTAAATCCATTTTCAAACCATTTCGTCATCCAGGCCCGCTCATCGGGTAAGAACCCGGAGCTTTTACTTTTAGGATTGTGTATATCTATGGCTTCGTGGGCAATATTATAATCTCCAACTAAAATGAGTTTTGGTCGCTCTTTCTTTAAGTCGTTGATCCAATTATAAATATCATCCAGAAATTCATACTTAAAAGCTTGACGAAGATCTCCACTTGTTCCTGATGGGAAATAACAATTTAATAAAGTCCAGTCGCCATAGTCGGTTCGGATTATTCGACCTTCCATATCGTATTTTTCAATACCAAAACCTTCTTTTATTAAAGTGGGTGTTTTTTTCGTCAATGTGAGTACGCCACTATATCCTTTTTTTTCTGCAGAGTGCCAATAGTGTTCATAGCCTAATTCTTTGAATGCAGTCATGTCTACCTGTTCCACGCTTGCTTTCGTTTCTTGGATACAGATTATATCAAAGTCATTGGAGGAGATCCAATCTACTAATCCTTTTTTGATGGCGGCTCGGATGCCGTTGGTGTTGTAGCTTACAATTTTCATAATATGTTTTTAAAAAGAAAAGGCATGATTCACATCATGCCTTTTAATTACGTAGTTCTTTTTTGAGAGAATAAAATTTAACCCATTTCCGATACGACCTCTTTTACTTCAGGAATCATTCGTTGAAGCATTCCTTCAATTCCTGATTTCAAAGTGACGGTAGAAGAAGGACAGCCACTACATGATCCTTGAAGAATAACGGTGACGATTCCTTCTTTAAAAGATTTGAATGCTATATTACCACCATCCATTTCTACAGCTGGTTTAACATAGGTATCTATAAGGTCTTTTATTTTTTGAACAATTTCGGCTTCATCACCAGAGTATTCATAACCTACTCCTTTTTCTGCCTCTATT
Organism: uncultured Saprospiraceae bacterium; assembly: GCA_937921525.1. Taxonomy (GTDB): domain Bacteria; phylum Bacteroidota; class Bacteroidia; order Chitinophagales; family Saprospiraceae; genus JAFMDF01. The sequence goes on along the minus strand of CAKZUM010000433.1, from coordinate 3,703 downwards.
TTTTCCATCGCCTCTTTGAAGCCTTCGTTGATAATGACACCATCATCTTGGATATATCCTTTGATAAATTGTTTTCCCTTTAGCATGATGTCTTCCCAGGCATAGTTGATCTCTTTTGTAATGGTAACGAAGTTATTACAAATGTAGACGCCTTTTACATAGGGTTGATCGAATAAAGCAGATGCTAATGGAGACCATTCTCTAGCTAATTCCTCTTCTCTAAAATCTGCTGTACCTTGATATAACATTCTATTGGTTACAAACTTTAAAGATTCTGGATTTGGCGTCTGCTCCGTATATAACATCACTGGACTTTTGGTTGCAGTACTCATTTCGTTTTTAATTAGCGCTATTCAAAGTAGCGTTGTTAATAATTTATTAGAACAGAGAAGCGAAAGTAGAGAAGAGAGACTAGATTCATTTTCAATTAATAAAATCTATATTATTGAGTAGTCTTTCATTATGCTCGTTTCTTCTCATATATACATACAAAAATAAGGAATTAAGATTCTAAAACCATCTCTTCGTATCTTAAGAACGTTTTAAATCCTTTTTCGTTGAAATATGCTTTAGTTTCTTCGTAAGATTTATGGCTAGTAGCTAATACAAAATCACCACCCCATGCGCCTAGGGATTTTACAACACCCCAATAGTAATTAAAGTGAGTGGATTGTATAGTGGGCTGTTCTATTTGTCGAGATACAATTAGTTCGTGTTTTTTTAAAAGTAATTCAAAATTTAACAATTTGCGCACGTTTTGAATTTTCTGCGTCAAATCTGATATTTCGGAAATGGTTTTAGCAGAGGGTTTACTCTTTGATTTATATTCCTTTATTCCTTTCCTACTATTTTGTTTTTTATCTAGATAGACGAAATATAAATTCTCTTTAAAGGAAGGTTCAAAAGTAGTTGCTTCAAAAATAGGTGTATGTTGATTTTCTTTTTTTTCTAGTCGATACAAAATTGGACTGTTGGTAATCGCACAAGCGATATCATATCCAGACCCGCCAAAAGTTTTTTCTAATAACTCAAATGGATTTACATTTGCCCATTTGCTTAGTAAAGCAATTAATGTTGAACTCGTTCCTAAACCCCAATCTTTTGGAAAAGTTAGGTGTGTGGAAACTATCTTGTTGTTATGTTGAAAACTTGGATTCAATGTTTGTATCACGTTGAAAATATCCCTTAATTGTTCGGTAATTGGATCATCGTTCGGATTGTTGAAATGTGGATAAGTATGTTGAAACCAACAATTGCCATACTCATCATAACTTTCCCATTTCAATCCTTCTTGTTCTCTTTCTTCTACAATTAATCCTTGTCCATATTTTGTAGGGATCGCCAAAGCTTGTGCTCCGTCAAGAACAAAGTATTCTCCAGTCAATAATAATTTTCCGTTGGCGTAGAATTTTTTCAAGGCGATTTATTTTAGGGAATTGTTTACAAGTAGAGTGTCTCTGCATCTCCGTGTCTCTGCGTTCAATATAACATTCCGAAGGAATGCAATAGTTTCCCTTCGGGAAATAAATTTGAACGCAGAGACGGAGAGATGCAGAGTACTAATTATTCTTACTCTTTATTTTTTGAATCCATGATAATGGTAACTGGACCATCATTCAATAAAGCAACTTTCATATCTGCTCCGAACTCTCCTGTATAAACAGGACGCTCCGATATTAGTTGTAATTGCTCAACAAAAGATTCATACATTGGAATTGCAATATCTGGTTTTGCTGCTTTAATAAAAGAAGGACGGTTTCCTTTTTTTGTGCTAGCATGCAATGTGAATTGACTAACGACTATGATCTCCCCTATTATATCTTTTATCGATAAATTCATCAATCCTTTCTCGTCACTAAATACTCGGAGGTTACTTATCTTTTTACAGAGCCACAGAATATCTTCTTTGGTATCTTCTGTTTCTATTCCTAATAAAATTAGATAGCCTTTTTGTATTTGTGATTTTACTTTCTGGTCGATTGTTACAGATGCTTCGCTGACTCTTTGGATAACGGCTCTCATAGACTAGGATTTTAAGATTATAGGAAATACTGTTTTGGAATAGATCGTCGAGATTTGTAACCTCGATGCAGTATGATTATCGTATGGCATTGAGGTTACAAACCTCGACGATCCATACTTACTATAGTATTTGCCAAAGTATTTAAAAGTGTACGTAGTGAGTCAAAATTTAAGCTCTTCGTCAAGACCTTCTATTGGTGCTTGTTTATAAAATTCTTTTGTTTGAACTCTTTGCTTTTGACGTGCTAGTATTAATCTAGCAATCGCAATGTTTGCAGGTTCCTCTGCTGTAGCTCCTAATACTTCTTTTACTTTCTGTTCTTTTATATCAAGCCTGTATAAAGAACTGAATAAAAACTCTAAGTCATATTCTATATAGTATGCTACTTGGTCAGACAGCAAAGCTAAGAGTTCTTTTTCATCAATATCATTCGTTGTTGATTGCTCTATTCCAAAGTCTATTATTATTTGATCCTTTGTTTTTTTTATTAAATCTTTCACTAGAATTTATTCTATTAGGAATATCTTTTTTGTTCCACGTGGAACATTCTATTGTTCAATGTTTATTGGGGTTTATAACTTCTCAGTTGTATTTAAACGACTGTAAAGCGTTGTAGATTATACGATATATTTTTTACTAAGTTAGTTTTTTTTAACCACATAGGTACATAGGGCATATAGACTAGTTATGCTATGTGACCTATGTATCTATGTGGTTAAAAACTACATCTAATATGTTCCACGTGGAACACCTAAAAAGAAAAAGTCTATGGTTGAAATGTTCCACGTGGAACGAAAAAAAACAGTATACCTAAACGAAAAAAGCCTAGCATCCAACTCGATACTAGGCTTTTCATTTTTATTAGAAAGGCTTAATCTATTTATAAAAGACTACGATAAATTATCTAACAACCAAGATTTAAATTGACCGAAGTCAGGCTTTAAAAAGGTAGCTTCTTTTTCTTTATCTGCTAATACAGCTAGTCGTTCTGGTATTTCTATTTTCTTTTCTAAAACCTTTTCAACTTCATCTATAAACTTAGAAGGATGCGCCGTTTCTAATATAACTCCCCTTTTCTCTGGATGCTCTTTTAAATAATCTTTTAGAGCTAAATACCCTACTGCTCCATGCGTATCAATCACGTAGTTATATTTATCATGAACTTCTTTTACGCCTACTCTTGTTTGTTCATCGTTGTACGCATAACCAGAAATATCTTCTTTCATAGTGTTCCACGTGGAACTATATAGATCTAACATTCTCGCAAAGTTAGAAGGGCTACCAACATCCATGGCATTAGAGATAGTCGGTACAGATGGCCTTGGTTTGTACTCCCCTGTTTCTAAGTATTCTGGGACTACATCATTATCATTAGTGGCTGCTATAAAGTGGTCTACTGGTAAGCCCATTTGCTTGGCCATTAGACCAGCAGTTAAGTTTCCGAAGTTACCACTAGGTACACAGAAAACTGTTGGATGATCTGATTCTTCTAGTTGTTTGTAAGCTTGGAAATAATAAAAAGATTGAGGTACTAGTCTGGCAATGTTGATAGAGTTAGCAGAACTCAAACGCAACTTACTTCTGAGATCTTTATTTAAAAAAGCCTGCTTTACTAAAGCTTGACAATCATCAAATGTCCCATCAATTTCTAAGGCTTGTATATTATGACCTAAGGTGGTT
>CAKZUM010000432.1 GCA_937921525.1 uncultured Saprospiraceae bacterium | reverse complement strand
TATATTTCCGAAGCACAGATTGAAGGTTTTCGCTATATCACAGAAGGCAAGTACAATGGCATTGGGGCAGACTTTGCTAAAATAAAAGGCGAAGTAACTTTAGTAGCTCCCTATGAAAATGGCCCAGCGACTAAGGCTGGCTTGAAAGCAGGGGATGTCTTACTATCAATTGATGGAAAAGAAGTGGCAGGTAAAAGTTCGGAAGATGTCAATAGTTTTTTGCAAGGCTACCCTGGAACGGAAGTAATTCTGAAAATCAAAAGACCGGGTACGCCAAAAGAATTATCGCTGACCTTAACTAGGGAAGAAGTAAATATAGAAAATGTACCTTATTCTGGTATGTTGAATGAGGAGATCGGCTATGCGGCATTGACTACCTTTACCAGAAACGCGGGTAGAAATGTAGCAAAAGCGGTGAAGCAGTTAAAAGAAGATAATCCAAATCTAAAAGGAGTTGTTTTTGACTTACGAGGAAATGGTGGTGGATTATTGGCAGAAGCAGTTAATGTCTCCAATGTTTTTATTGATAAAAACGAATTGGTAGTAACGACAAAAGGAAAAGTAATAGACTGGGATCGTAGTTTTAAAACATTAAACAAGCCAGTTGATACAGATATTCCATTAGTGATATTAATTGACAAAGGTTCTGCTTCTGCCTCTGAAATTGTATCAGGGGTTATTCAAGATTTGGACAGAGGGGTATTAGTTGGACAACGTTCTTATGGCAAGGGCTTGGTTCAAAATACAAAAGATATTGGCTATAACTCTAAAGTAAAAATGACCATTGCCAAGTACTATGTACCGAGTGGACGTTGTATCCAAGGTGTAGAGTATGAGGACGGAACCCCAGTAGATATTCCTGATTCTTTAAGAACACCTTTTAAAACTAGAAATGGCCGACAGGTATTAGATGGAGGTGGTGTAAAGCCAGATCTTTATCTAGACAAAGGTGAGAGCACAAAAGTGATTAATAGCCTAAATTCTAAGCATTTGATCTTTGACTATGCGACCCAATATTGCTTGAAACATGAGAGTATTGCAGATGTAACAGACTTTAAGTTCACAGACTTTGAAGACTTTATCGCCTACTTAGAAAAGCGAAATTTTGAGTATAGCACAGGTACTGAAAAAGCCTTGAAGAAATTAAAAATTGCGGCAGGAGAAGAAGAGTATGATACAGATCTAGCACCTTCTTTTGCAGATATTCAAAACAGAATTAAAGAGGCAAAAAAGAAAGACGTATATCGTTTTCAAGCGGAAGTAACTGATCAGATAGAAAAAGAGATTGCTAGTCGATTCTACTACGAAAGAGGTAAGATTCAAATTGGTCTTAGAAATGATGTAGAGGTGAAGGAGGCGATAGCCATTCTGAAAGATCAATCAAAATATAATAGCTTATTGAAAAATAAGTAATACAAGCTAGATTTGTATTTTACCATATAGGTACATAGGTCACATAGCGTAGAAATCTATGTGACCTATGTACCTATGTGGTAAAATTGTCAACTATTCATTTTTTATCAACAGCAGCCACCTTATACAAATCTCGTTATTCTTCCTTACTCAACTCCGCCTCATTAATCGCCTTAATCTCCTTATCAAGATAATAAAGGCTATGCGGGCCCTCGCCAATCAACTTAATTTTATCCAGAATAGAACGGATTAGATTCTCTTCCTCTCGTTGCTCCATCACATACCATTGCAAGAAATTAAAAGCCGTCTGATCCCCTTCTTTGGTAGCCAATGCCGTTAGTTTATTGATAGAGGCAGTTACCTTTTGCTCATGCGCATAAACGGCTTTAAACATATCTTGTACAGACTTATAACTGTGAGGCGGTTGCTTAATTGCTGGTGTTACTGCAAAGCCATCTACTTCACTGAGGTAGGTATATAATTTAAGCATGTGCATATTTTCCTCCGCAGATTGTCGGTGCATAAATTGCGCACAACCTTCCAACCCTTCCCGATCGCACCAAGATGCCATAGCTAAATATATAAAAGAAGCAGTCCCTTCTAAAGCAATCTGGTCATTGAATGCTTTTTCCATTTTTTTTGAGATCATCTATTTGATTGTTTTATGATGGTGATTTAATAGTTACTATTGACGGTCGTCAATAAACGCACAAGGTCTTGAAATTTTTCGTAGAAAAATAAAAAAAAACGCTGCATCTCTGCGTCTCTGCGTTCATAAAAGATATTGGCTTCAGCCAATACAGAATACTAATAATAAAACTCTTATTGAATAAGGATAGTTCAAAATTAAATTTCCATAATTAGTAGTTTTTTATTAACCTTGTCAAGTATTAAAAACTTAGATGTAGCTTTGTCCAGCAACTTCCCGTTGCTGGACAAATTCCTAAGTAAACCGCCTTAATTTGTCCAGCAACAGGAAGTTGCGGGACAAAAAGGCTAGTTGTTACTAACTAGTCTCTTGTTAAATTAAATCAAACCAAGAATAATCACATATAGATAATGATACAAACACCAAATTTAATCATAGGCGCAGGTCCAGCAGGATTAGGAATAGCGGGTAGCTTGCGTAAAGAAGGAATTGATTTTGAAATAGTAGAGCAATCTCAGAATGTGGCTAATTCTTGGCACAATCATTATGAGCGTCTACACCTACATACAGTCAAGCAATTGTCCCACTTGCCTCATTTACCATTTCCAGAAGACTATCCTTTGTATGTCCCTCGTGCAAAAATGGTAGAATATTTTACCAACTATGCGGCAACGTTTGATATAAAACCGCACTTTGGAGAGACAGTCGTATCTGTCAAAAAAGAAGGCGATTATTGGTTGACGACTACCCAGCATGGAAAACAGTTTCAATCTAAAAATTTATTAGTAGCTAGTGGGATTAATCGAATCCCCAATATCCCTACTTGGAAAGGTAAGGATACCTTCAAAGGAGAAATTATCCATGCTAAGGCTTATAAAAATGCTCAACCATTTGCAGGAAAAAAAGTATTGGTAGTTGGTATGGGCAATACAGGGGCGGAACTAGCATTAGACCTAAGCGAGCATGATTGTGAAACGTACTTGTCTGTACGTGGCCCCGTATCTGTTGTGCCAAGAGATTTAAATGGCCGCCCTGTTCAATTAACAAGTATACAACTAGCAAAAATTCCTTTCGGAATAGGGGATTGGTTAGGAAATTTTATAAGAGGTATTTATCTAGGCGATCTAAGTAAATACGGCTTAAAAGCACCAAACCTCTCCCCTGCCAAACAATTGAAAGTGACTGGAAAAACACCAGTTATAGATATAGGAACAGTAGACCAAATCAAGGCAGGAAAAATCAAGGTAATGCCAGAAATAGATTACTTTTCTGAAACAAGTGTTACCTTTAAAAATGGAGAAACAAAAGAGGTAGATGCGGTAGTCTTAGCCACAGGATATAGGGCCAAGCTAAATGATTTTATGGAAAATTTAGATGGACTATTAAATAAAGATGACTTACCTAAACAAGCGATTAATGACGGACCTAATAAGGGCTTATATTTTATAGGGTTTGATAATTATAAGTTAGGAGGGATATTCGGTATTATTCGGACGGAGGCGCCTGCTATTGTGGCTGCTATACAGAAAGGGTAACGAAAGGCTAATCCCCTTTCTAATATTTGGAATAATAAGTAAAGCGTAAAATAAATTTTGGTATTTTTTTTTCAATTTAACATATATGTTCCCTAAATTTAGGTACTTTTTTAAATAGGAACTTAATTATTAAAAAAATAGACCATGAGTGTACCATTAACGGCCTCGAAAGATACAACGGCTACAGAAATACAACGGCTTTTTGATTTACAGCAAAAAAGTCAATTTAGAGTAGCGAACGAAACAGCTAGCCAGCGGAAGGCGAAGCTGAAAAAATTACACAAAGCAGTCTTAGCTTATCGCCCTCAGATCAAAGAGGCCTTGTATAAGGATTATCGCAAGCACCCTAGTGAAGTAGATTTAACAGAAATCTATCCAGTGACCAGTGAATTGAAACATGCGAAACGAAATATTCGCCGTTGGACAAGAGCGCATAGAGTAGCTACGCCATTAGCTTTATTAGGTTCAAGTTCTCATATAAAGTACGAACCTAAGGGCGTGGTATTGATTATTTCTCCTTGGAATTTTCCAATCAACTTAACAATAGGTCCATTGGTTTCTGCTATTGCAGCGGGTAATACGGTCATTATAAAACCATCTGAACATACGCCTCATGCTTCTGCATTAATGAAGAAAATGGTGGAGGAAGTATTTAGTGAAGAGGAGGTAGCTTTAGTAGAAGGTGGCGTGGCAACGTCTACGGCATTATTAAATCTACCATTCAATCACATCTTTTTCACAGGTGCGCCATCTATTGGAAAAGTGGTGATGAAAGCAGCTTCCAAGCACCTTACTTCCGTTACATTAGAACTTGGTGGAAAATCTCCAACCATCGTAGATGAGACAGCCAATATAGATGCTGCGGCTAGACGAATTGCTTGGGGAAAATTCTTAAATAATGGACAAGTCTGTATTGCACCAGATTATGTTTTTGTACATAAGAGCAAGAAAGCAGCTTTCTTAGAGGCGACCAAAAAATATATTCAAAAATTTTATACAGAGGACGCATCGCAAGAAACTTCTTATGCTAGGATTGTCAATAACCATCATCATCAAAGAGTAAGTGGCTATGTAGCCGATGCTGTTGAAAAAGGAGCAAAAATAGAAGTGGGTGGTAATTTTGATAATTCACAAGATTATATCGCGCCTACGGTAGTGTCTAATATACCGAAAGATGCTACGTTAATGCAGCAAGAAATTTTCGGTCCAATAATGCCGGTTATGGAATTTACTAATATCTCTGAAGTGATAGACACTATTAATTCCAAAGAGAAACCATTAGCATTATATATCTATAGCAAAAGCACCAAAAACGTCAACCATATTTTGAACAATACTAGAGCAGGAGGTTCTTGTATTAACCACAGTGCTGTTCATTTCTTTAATAATGAATTGCCTTTTGGTGGCTCTAATAATAGTGGAATTGGGAAAGGACATGGCTGGTATGGCTTCCAAGCTTTTTCTAATGCACGAGGTATTTTAAAACAACATATTCCAAATGCCTTAGAATTATTGATGCCACCATATAATGACTTTAAGCAGCGACTGATTGATTTAACTATTAAGTTTTTCTAGTTTAGCGTTGACATTTTTTTACCACATAGGTTACATAGTATTTTCCGTTATGTCTAACTATGTGATCTATGTACCTATGTGGTAAAAAAAACTATGTGGTAAAAAATGAACACTATGTAGTAATTTCAATCCGATTTTTTTCTGGGTCAAGCACCACGCTTTCATAATATCCATCTCCTGTCGTTCTAGGTTCTCCCGCTACTTTATAGCCATCTTTCCTCAATTGTTCGGTCAATTCATCTACTCGTTCTTTGCTACCTACGGAAATGGCGAAATGAATCAAACCTATATATTCTTTGCTTAGGTCATTTATATTTTGAGGAATGATTGGGCGGTGCATTAGCTCCAATCTACAGCCAGTATCAAAAGACAAAAAGTAAGACTTAAAGTTTTTTGTTGTATTATGATATAATTCTCCAGCCATTGCATTGAAGTACTTTTCATAGAAATATTTCATTTGTTCTAGGTCATTGACCCATATGGCTATATGTTCGATTTTCATATTTCGTTTTTAAAACGAAACTAAATAAAAAAGGGATAAAGTACTTTGACTTTATCCCTATCTTTTTTCTTTCTCCTAGAAAACTACTTAAAAAGTAGTGCGGATTGACAATCCGCTTTACATTGCCTTTAATTTAATTCATCGAAAATTGTGGTAAAAAAGCATCCATTGTGCTATAAGTAGAGAGCATACTTATTTGAACTTGCGTAAAACTGCTTAATGGTAAGGTCGCTAATAACTTCATAACTTCATACTCTGAGTTGGCATTAAAAATAGCCCACATCTTGGATGTGTCGAAGGCACTAGCAAAAGAACAAAGTTTACCTTGATCGAATAACTTTTCTAATTTCTGTTTTTGTGTGGGTAGTAAATCCAATAATTCTTCTGATAAAGTTTGGGGTAAGGTGAAATCCACCATAAATTGATAAACGGTGCTCATTTTTAAACGATAGTGTTAAATCAACTTTAAGTACAGCTATATCTAATTATCCTATTGATTCAAAGGTCAATACAAATTACCTATGGGATGCAATTGCATCTACGGTTTTGATATAATGAAGTTGTTTAAATAACTTCAATACCTAAAGTTGAAGAAATGGGAAAATACAAGATAAGCTCAGTCTGAATGGAAGTTTAATAACGGCTAAACTTCTATCCTAATAGAAAAACGGAATATATCGAAACGAAAAGATTCCTTGCTCAATCACTAGGTAATCAAGCAGCTTCTATAGTCATTACCCTCCACTACAATAGCAGAAAGTATCAACCTGAGGCTCATCTCCAATCTTTTTCGTTTCTCATAATATGATTCAGCCTCTGATTTGCATCAGAAATTGAATACTTAAACCGAAAGGTTGGTATTCCCAATTTGTGTAAGTTATTGGTTTAAACCTTCCCTCTTAACAAATGTATTTCAAAAAAAGAGTAAATGCCATTATATCAATCAAGGAATGGCTATTTTGCTAGTGCTTGTCAAATTTTTAGTTTCTTTTTGGAATATTGAAACTTATCATTTTGATAGAAATTTAGAAATCTATTAAACCCTTTTGACTAAAAAACGTTATGACTATGTCAATTTGTAATTTTCAAACAAACGAAATAATTTTAATTATTTTGAAAGCATCTAATACCAATGACTAAAGTTCTTGAAAAGCATTATAATTTCACAAAAACACCACTTTCTACACCTATGAAAAGATATTCCGAGGCGATGATGCCACTTGAGTGGGGTAATTTTAAAATGGTTACTTATGCAAATAAGGAAAATGAGCCAATGCCTCATATTGCGATCGTAAGTGAGAAAATGGATCCTTCTAAACCTGTCTTAGTAAGAATGCACTCGGAGTGTCTGACTGGAGACTTACTAGGTTCTAAAAGATGTGATTGTGGGGAGCAATTAGATACCGCAATGACTTTGGCTGCAGAACAAGGCGGGGTTATTATTTATCTACGACAAGAAGGTAGAGGTATTGGATTAATCAACAAGTTAAAAGCATATCAATTACAAGATACGGGCTTGGATACGATTGATGCGAATACGCATTTAGGATTAGAAGTAGACTCCAGAGAATATGATATGGCGGTGGCTATTCTTCAAGATTTAGGCATTGGTACTATTGATTTAATGACCAATAATCCACTAAAAATTAAAGCGATTGAGGATTCTGCTATCAATATCCGAAAGCGAGAGCCTTTAATCATTCCTTCTAAGAAAGAGAATAAAGGATACTTGTTGACGAAGAAAGAGAAGATGGGGCATATGCTTTAGATAGAACAGAGAAGCGAGATTAGAGAGCAGAGACAGATTATGTTTAAAATCGAAGAAATTTCGTTGTTCCCCGAACGTAGTGCGTCTCTATTCTCTCATCTCTGTTCTCTGCTCTAAAAAAATTAATCCTTCACTCGATTCCATCCCATAGCCCGTAGCATCCATTTGGGCAATGCCTTCTCTGGATTCCTTTTCTTTAAATCCAGATACCATCCAATTTTTTTTGCAATCGGTACTTTGTGGGCTTCTACAAATTCAATCAACGTACCATCAGGATCTTCTATGTAGGTAAAATGACCTGCTGCTTCGCCCATATCAAAT
>CAKZUM010000431.1 GCA_937921525.1 uncultured Saprospiraceae bacterium | reverse complement strand
CTCTAATTATTTTTCTGTTTGAGGAATTTAAAAAATCAGTGCATAGCAGGGCTACGGACTTATTTTTTAAGTTTCTCAAACTGGAAAAGAATAGAGGCAGATGCGGAAGTTATTGTTTTGTTGTTACTTAGGGGAATATTCATGTCCAAAACCGATTAAAAGAAGTTACTTAACTTCTAACGCACGTTTTTGTATAGTTACAAAAATGAGGAATTATTAGTCTAGCAAAAACAAACGATCAGTAATGCGATGTGGCTACCTACTCAGGTAATTACATCCATCACAACATTGCGACTACTTTCTACATTTTAGAACCAATACATTAACCGATGCAACTACAAAATTTTTCCATGAACCGATTATTAAACCCAGCTATCTTTATAGGAGCACTATCTATTCTATGCCAGCCTCTTATAGCAAAAAAAATAGACCTCCCAACTTTTTCCCCTTCCTTTTCTACTCCAACAGAAGAAGCTACTACCGTAAAAAAACGTTTACTTTCTAAAGCAGGGGTCATTGATTTAAGATATGATGGTCTAGTACAACATTACATAGAAAGCTATACGGTAAGAGCTAGACCAAGAGCAGGAAGGATTTTAACTAGAGCGCAACAATATTTTCCAATTATAGAAAAATATTTAGCAGAGCAAGGACTCCCTAATGAGCTTAAATATATGGCCGTTATAGAGTCTGCACTCAACCCTACTGCCCTTTCGGATGCTGGAGCTGTTGGCCTTTGGCAGTTAATGCCCGCTACTGCTAGACATTATGGTTTGCAAGTAAATGATAAAATAGATGAGCGAAAAGATGTGCATAAAGCAACACAGGCAGCTCTGAAATATTTAGTACATCTTGAAAAAAAGTTGGGTAGCTGGACATTGGCTATCGCTGCCTATAACTGTGGCGGTGGTAAGGTTTTAAAAGCTATGCGCTATAGCTATTCCGATGATTTCTGGGAACTCCGAATGTTTTTGCCTAAGCAAACTCAATACTATATTCATAAAATAGCAGCGGCGGTGTATGTAATGAATTACCACAACTTACACGACTTATCGCCAAAGAGTGCAGATTATTTCTTACAATTTACAAAGGTGACTAAGGTATATAAAGAATTGAATTTATCTAATATCTCTAGGGCTTTAGATATTCCGATAGAGGTGATTGAGCGATTGAATCCTTCTTATACTAAACAATATGTACCGTATAATAAGAAAGGAAACTTTCTGATACTCCCTAAAGTAAAAATGTCAAGGTTTATTACTTATTACAACTTGATGATTGCTAGAGACCCTGCGGATTATATTTAGAATAAGAACAGAGAACAGAGAGTAGAGACTTATTTCGTTTGCAAACAACTATATTTCATTGGTTGCAAACGAATCCAGACTCTGCTCTCTGTTCTAATTCTACTGTCTAACCAAGACCAGACGCCGTTCCTTCCCCTGCTCATTCATTCTCAAAAAGAGAGAATCTTGATGAAGCTTTGAAATTTCAATTCCTTTTTCCACTCCATTTTCTTGGAGGGTATCTTTTGTTACCAATAAGTTAGATTGTAAATAGTAAGCACCTGCCTCTCGATAATTAAGCGTGCTAGTAAATTCGTATTCTTTCTCCGTAAAATTCAAAGAAATTTCCGCTAAGTTAACTACTAATGGCATCCCTTCTTCTGTCAAATCAACTGCTTTCCATTCGCCATATAAGTCTTCTTTGCTGATATTTTTACAGGCCATCATACCTACACAAATCAATAGAACTAGGGGTATATTTTTTGGTAACTTCATTTACAAATAATTAGGGGTTGGGTTTAGAAGTCAGATGTAGGACGTTGACCTTCTTACGCATCTGACAGCGCAGCGATCTCACTAAGCTCTTTTCGCTCTTTCCCATAAAACCGACTGACTACCTTTTATAAAGCGAGCAAAGCCTCTGTATACGGCATAGTGCATCACACAAAAATAATAAGGTACAAATAACAATTTAAACCGTAATTTTCTTTTTTCTAATAAATATCCTATAAAGGCAAAGCAATAAAATAGGACTTGCAACAATAAAAATCCTTGAAAAAAGGCACTTCCAGACATCGCCAATAATATATTAGCAATCAATATGATTGGTAAAGCAATCGGCACGACCACCCAACGAAAAACCCTTCGCGATAAAAACTGAAAAGATAGTTTACCATATTTAAAAGGATTCATTAATCGGGCTAGGCGAAAGACAGACTGAAAACCACCAGCGGCAATTCGAATTTTTCGCTTTAGTTCTTCCTTTACAGAGGAAGAACCAGTTTCCATTGCATAAGCATCTGGTGAGTAAGCAATTCGATAGCCTTTAGAGGCGATCGTCATGGTCATATAGAAATCTTCAATAACACTATCTCTTGGAATAGGTTCATATAACTCTGTTCTAATGGCAAATAACTCCCCTGCTGCCCCGATCACAGAATAATATTGATAGTCCATATTTTTTAAAAAGGATTCGTATTTCCAGTAAATCCCCTCCCCTACTTCTGCTGCGGCTCCCTTTTCAGAACTACTAATTCTCTTTTCACCAGATACAACACCTACTTTAGGATTTGCGAAATGCTTCACCATATTTTTTACTGCTGCTCTGTTGAGCATAGTATTCGCATCTGTAAAAATAGAAATAGGGGTATTGATAGACGGCATAATACGTTCTACTGCTGCAATCTTTCCTTGGCGTTCTGGTTTGTAAAAGTGTCGAAGCTGAATACCTTCTGGGGTAGGATAATTATCTACTAATGCCATCGTTCCGTCATCTGAACCATCTGAAACGACTAAAAAATTGATTTTATCAGCAGGATAGTCTAATTCAAAAGAATTTTTAATCTTATCCTCTATCCAACGCTCCTCATTATAGGCAGGAATAACAAAAGTAACCCCAGGTTGGTAGTCTGCCTCATTGTATTGCTCAGAATCTTTCTTCCAAAGTCGGCCCAATTTATTGAGCAAGAAGACAATAATTCCATACCCAATGAACGTGTAGCCCACAATCAGCAAGCCTCCCCAAAAGAGGTATTGTAATAAAATCGTATCCATAATGTCTTAATATAAAGGGGAGTATGAATTAGGGAGTAGGTAATAAATAAAGTACCCATTATGGCGTAGTTATTTTTTTGTGTAAGGAATTCAAAAAATCGAAGCATAGCTGGGCTACGGTTCTATTTTTTGAGTTTCTTAGACAGAAAAAGAACAAGTCAGAATGGGTAGGTTATTTTTTTCCTAGTCCCTTAGCTAAATTATTAATTTTTT
>CAKZUM010000430.1 GCA_937921525.1 uncultured Saprospiraceae bacterium | reverse complement strand
CCCCAATATAAAAATCATCCCCGTGGATGGAACACAGATATTGGGCATCAACGAAAAGTGAAGTCTTACCAAGTAGAAGCTAACTGGTATAAAACCTACAGCAGAAACTGTGTCGCCCGCCTACCCAAATGTCTAGCCATTGAGACGCATAAGGAAGAGGTTTTAATGGTTTTAGAAGATTTGAATCACGCGGGCTATCCCTTACGAAAGCGGATGCTTACGTGGGAGGAAATAGCGGCGTGTTTGCGGTGGTTGGCACAATTTCATGCTAGTTACTTGGGGAAGAATCCAGAAGGACTTTGGGAAGTAGGCACCTATTGGCATTTGGGGACTAGACCTCAAGAATTAGCAATACTATCCGATCAAAAGTTGAAGGCAGCGGCCTCTCTAATTGATAAAAAACTAAGTACCTGTACCTACCAAACTTTTGTTCACGGAGATGCTAAATTGGCCAACTTTTGTTTTGCAGAAGACGGTGCGGTTGCGGGCGTAGATTTTCAGTATGTGGGTGGTGGTTGCGGTATGAAAGATGTCGCTTATTTTATTGGCAGTTGTCTAAATGAAAGTGAGTGTGAACGTTTAGAAGACCAAATATTAGATACCTACTTTGCACATTTAAAAAATGCCTTAGGAGAAAGAAATGAAGCCTTAGAAAAAGAATGGCGATCCTTATATCGAGTAGCTTGGGCAGACTTTCATCGTTTTCTAAAAGGATGGAGTCCTGGTCATTGGAAAATTAACAGTTATAGTGAACGGATAACAGCGGAAGTAATTAAAAGTCTTTAAAATGGATTTAATACAACTTAGCAAAATAGCCATCAAGGCAGCTCATTCCGCAGGAAAAATCATTCAACAATATGAGAGTGAAAACGTCTCCGTAGAAGTAAAGAAGGGCGGAGAAAGTTACGCATCTCAAGTCGTGACTGTCGTAGACAAAGCATGTGAAACTGCCATTCTCGCTCATCTCCTACCCACCTGTGACCAATTAGGTATAGCACTTCTATCAGAAGAAACAGAAGATGATGGTAGCCGATTCGAAAAAGATTTTTTTTGGTGTATTGACCCGATGGATGGAACGCTTGCTTTTATCAATAAACGGCCGGGGTTTTCTGTATCCATTGCTTTGGTTTCAAAAGATGGAACACCGAGTATTGGAATAGTGTATGATCCTAGCACAGATACTTTGTATCATGCGATCAAAGGACATGGGGCATTTAAGAATGGTAATCCTTGGAAAATTAAACAAGACAATAAGCACCTAAGCTATGTAACAGATCAAAAGCTCAAGGACAACCCTCGTGTAGCTGAAATAGAAAACTTACTGAGTAGAACTGTAATACAATTGAATTTGAAAGGGATCAAAGAAATCGCTGGAGCAGGTTCTGTATTGAATGCAATATTTGTACTTGAGAATGGTCCAGCCTGTATGTTTAAGTTTCCAAAAAAAGAAAACGGTGGTGGGAGTTTATGGGACTTTGCTGCCACGGCATGTATTTACCAAGAGTTGGGCTTATCTGCAACAGATTTTAAAGGAGAAAGATTAGACTTGAATAGAAAAGATAGCACTTTCATGAATAAGGAAGGAGTGTGTTATGCTAATTTAAAGTCAAATAAAAATCTCCCAATCCCTATGATAGATTTATCTCCTACGGAGCATCCAATTCACAGCGTCACGAGTTTCCAAGACCTAGTATCTACTCCATATCATGGATCAATGAATGCCATATGCTGGAAACGTGAACTAATAGGTGATTTTTCAGAAATTATTGATAATTTTGTACTAAGTGAAAATATAAGGGAACTTGATACAAAGGAGCTTCAGGCACTTGAATTAAGTGAACAAGGACAGTTTGCTCGGGACATCCTTTTGAAGGATCTAGAGTTGTTAAGCACCCATGGTGCAGCTCCCGTTCTTAATCTGATTAAGTGCTATGAGAGAGATGATAGCTATCCTTTTTTCCCAACTGATGTTTACTCATTTCATGTAGATCGAGCTCCTATCCCAAGCGATACTTTTTTATGTACATACTATGGGGCTTCAAGTGATATATTGCCCAATGCTCAAGCGATACAAAAAGTGCTTATCCCCGAAATACGGGCGGAACTCAAAAAACTATATGATGGACCTGCTGATGGTTTCGATTCCTTTTTAAAAGAAAACTTTTTTGACCTACACTATCAAGCTACACCGGAGGCGCGTCCTATTAACTTAGGCATTGGTCACTTATGGAGATTGGCATGTGATGCTCCCGGTAGTCCAGTACCGCCTTGTGTTCACCGTGCCCCTATCGAAAAAACAGGGCAAACTCGCTTGATGATAATTTGTTGATTATTTTATAACTAATAAAACGGTAGCCTTATATATGCAAATTTTAAAAACTCATTATCATCCAGACATAACCAATTTAGAAAATAAATCTAGTTTTACAAGGCTAGCAGCTAGAAGTGTCGTAATTCAAGGTACTGATATTTTATTATTGTATACAAAACGATATGAAGACTATAGTCTTCCTGGAGGCGGATTAGATAAAGGTGAAGATAAAATAGAAGGTATGATCCGAGAACTTAAAGAAGAAACTGGAGCCAAAGACATCAAAAATATTCAGCCATTTGGAGCTTATGAAGAATACCGCCCTTGGTACAAATCAGATTATGATATTCAACATATGATTTCTTATTGTTATACTTGTGAAATTAGCAAATCATTAGGAGATGCTAGATTAGAATCTTATGAAGTAAATAATGGGATGAAAGCAGTCTGGGTTAATATCCACGACGCCATTGCACACAATAAAAAAACAATGGCCTCCAGTGACAAAAAAGGAATGTCTATTGAACGGGAAACTTTTTTATTAGAATTAATAGTAGCAGAACAATTTTCTGAGTAACGATGAAAGAATAAGTTGCTCATCTACATTTACTAAACCTTTGAGGTTTAGTAACAACAAAACAATAACTTCCGCATCTGCCTCTTTTATTTTTCAGTTTGAGAAACTTAAAAAATAAGTCCGTAGCCCTGCTATGCACTGATTTTTTAAATTCCTCAAACAGAAAAATAATTAGAGCCAACTTGCAGAATTTATTATTTCGTTGTTACTTAGTAAACGTGCGCTTTCAGATGCGGCAGTTTTTTTTTCTATGTAGTAAATTCTTATTATAATGTAATTATTAACCTTATCTTTCTTAACAAAAACCCTCTATGAAATCAATACTATTTACAATCCTCTCTATCTTCTTATTTTCAACGCTCCATGCTCAAACCGTAACCGTAGGCTCCTCCAATGCCGATTACATTACAAATGGTATCAACGATGAAGTCGAAATTCAGGCAGCTATTAATCTCCTTGCCAATGGTAGTGGCGGCTTAATACTTTTACATGCTCAAACCTTTCATTTGAGTAGCAAGATTATACCAAAATCAAATGTACATCTGATAGGGATGGGTATAGATCAAACCATTTTAAAAAGTAACCACACCTTCGATTATGTTATTTTCAACAACCAAACACCGATTGAATATTTCTCTTTAAAAGCACTAACAATCGACCCATCTAATACTCAAAATGCTAGTGGCGTTCGCTTAAATTATGCGACTAACTGTTCAATAGAATCCGTCAAATTCACCAATGTGACTTGTAATGGATGGCATCTTATTTTTGGTATTCATGGAGATCAACCTGAAATTTTGCAAGCAGACTTCAGTAGTAATAATTTAGTTGATAATTGTGTTTTTGATGGCCATCAGGGATCTTTAGAAATGTTATTACTTTTCAATACTAAAAATACTATTGTAAGGAATTCTATTTTTAAAAATAAAACTAGAGGCTGTCCGACAGATGGTAATGCACCAGTACTAGGTCTATGGCAACGAACAGATTCTATTCTAATTGAAAATTGTCAATTTTTAAATAATGAAAGTTCTGAAGCAATTTACTATAGTAGTTCCAGTTTCAATACTATTATCAAAGATTGTCAGTTTAAAAACACAGGTTCTATACGTGGATCGAATGATTCCGATTGGGAAGCAATCAATGAATTATATGACTATGCAGAAAACCTTAAAATTGACAATTGTGATTTTGTAGGCGGAGAAAATGATCGTACTAAAATGGCTATTCAATTGGGTGCTATCAAAAATGTGTTGGTAAAGAATTGTACCATAGAAGCCTACGAAGAAGGTATTACTTTCCAAGGCGGTTTTACACTAGAAGGCAATGGACACAAAGCCCCCAAAAATTGGGCTGTTATCAATACAACTATAAAAAACTGTAATCCTAACAATGATGTCCATGGGTTACATGGAGGCTGTTTATTTACAGAAGGCACTCATCTAAATGGATTTTTTATTTGTGGTCGCATCTACGATGATCAAGCAACGCCGACTATGCGTTATCCCTTGATTTTTGAATATTTAGATCCAGCTATCTATCCTACACAAACTTACGATAGTATATTTATTTTAGGGACAGAACTCTCTCCTATTGCTCCATACAACCAAATTCAATTTAATCATCAAGTAGTCCGAGGAGAGAATTTAATTTTTGAGGATTGTGCAGCAAATCCTGCGCCCAATTTTTGCAATGTATGTGATACGCCACAAAGTATGACCACCTATGTCGATATGATGAAACCGTATGATGCTACCACTGCTCAAAAAATATTGGACCTTGATGCATTATCCATCTCCTTGAACACTAGTGCTTGTCTATCCGACACTGACCTTTTAACTATTGATAATCAAGTGGTATCAGGGGATTATGCAGCGATCTCTATAATTACTGTCAATACCGTTACCACTACTACCCAAGCAACTTTTAAAGCTAAAAATTCTATTACCTTATCTAGTGGATTCCATACACAAGCTGGCAGTGAATTCTTAGCGATCATAGAAGATTGCTCGAATGTATTAACTCAAAAAGAAAGCGCAGTACAAAAAAAATATCTTAGTCAAGTCTCCAATTTACGTCCTTATCAACTAAAAGAAGTACCAGCAATAAAGGTGTTCCCAAATCCATTTAAGGATCAATTAACTATCGACTATTTTATCCCTGCCAACAGTAAGACTTCTATCTATTTGACTGATATATTGGGTAAAAGAGAATGGATTTCACCAAGTAAAATGCGTGCTAAAGGAAATCATCAATTGGTAATTGATATGGACGATTTGTCTGCTGGAACTTATTTTATTGTGCTAAAAAATGAAGATACCATTACAGCCCGGCAAGTAGTTCGATTATAAAGAAATAAAACAACGAAACTTGGCAAGTTTTGAAAACTTGCCAAGTCTTGTTATTCACCCAAAAACCACCTATGAACGGATTAACAATCTGTCGTTACTTAATCACCACATCCCCATAATACTCCAAGACCTCTCCATCAATAAAGGCAATTCTAGCCATCCATACAAAACTTCCAGCCCTCAATCGCTTGCCAGCAAGAGTGCCATCCCAGGTGCCTTCTTCTACATTAGGTGCAAGGTTCATTTTAGAGAACACTCTTGAACCCCATCTATCATAGACTTCAAAGTTTAAAATACTTAAAACTTCTGGGCCTCCGTAAATAACTAAACGATCATTTAAACCATCTCCATTAGGACTGAATATATTAGGAACGAAAACATCTCTTTGCTTATTGACATGTATCGTTAGCTCTTTAGAAGTAACACAACTATCTACGGAAACGACCGACACCATAAATATCTTGGAGTCTACTGGTTGTATAAATGGGTCTTCACAATCATAACACGACAGCCCTTCTGGACCGTCCCATTCTGTTCTTACCAATGGAACAGTAGCTTCTAAGTCCACCGTCACAATATCTCCTAGATCAATAAAAATATCTGGGTCAAATAATAATTCTGGAATCTCTGGTTCTGGCATATCCGCCACAAACTCAGAGGTACATCCATTATCATCTTTTGCTATCAGCGTATATTCTCCCGGACCTAAAGCTCCATAACTTCTCTGAGTAGAAAACTCAGGATGTCCACCCATCTTATAAGAATAAGGAGCAACGCCTCCGTCAATAGATCGAACGACTATTTCTCCAGCGGATAAATCGGAACAATTAGGAAGATCAACGGAAATATTCGGTACCAAGGAATCTGGCTCCGTCATCTCAAAAGATTCAAAATATTCACAGCCCATATCATCCGTGATCGTAACCGTATATACCCCAGCAGAAAGATCATCTAACAAAGCAGTATTACTTCCATTACTCCATTCATATTGATAGGGTGACGTACCTCCATCTGCTATCAATTCTAGTGTACCATTACTATCTCCTCCACATGCTAAATTGAAGGTATTAAATTCAGAAGCATTCCAATCTACTGTAAATTCTATTGGTTGTTCTACGTTTAAATAAAATTCCTTATAGGCATTCACCGTATCTTTCAGAATAAGCGTATAAGTACCGATTGCTAGACTATCAAATTGAATGGGTTCCATTAACTCCTCAATCATTCCAGTTTCTAGAATCTCTTCTTCGCTCAATAACAATTCATAAATAAATGGAGGATTACCTACCGTTACTTCAAACTGAATACTGCCTGTATTTTCTCCATTACACTCGGAAGGTTTGACTTCCTCGGCAATTTCTATTTTACAATCTCTTAACTGAATAGTCGTGGTAATAATACTATCACAGCCCATTGGTCCACTTCGCTGGAGCGTATCAATAAAAACGCCTTCTTCTTTATAAAATTTGTTCCCTACGGCAATACTATCTCCTTCGCATAATATTTCGTTTGCAGAAATATGAATAGAATCTAAAAAAACGATCGTTACTTCTAGGTCAAAATTTTCACAGGTTTCTGGAAATATTTTAGATAGTGGATGAACGTTTTCAGTTCGTAAAGTATCTCTTGGAAAATCTGGATGTACAAATAAATCGCCTTCACATATACTTTCAGTTATGATGTCATTGGTTTGATCTCCTTGCTTTTCTATTAAATTTAAAATGATAATACTATCACAACCCGTACTTGCTGACTCTATATGGTCAAAAACATAAGTACCTCCTTCGGTAAGAAATCGACCTTCTATTTTATCGTAGACCGTACCAGTACACAAGACATCTTCGTACTCGTGGGTCAGATTTTCTAATTTGTACACAATTATATCTGCGATGACTAAACTATCACATCCTTGATAACTAGGCAGAACAATTTCATAATGACCCGTTTCTGATATTAAAGAATCTCCGATAAACAAATCGTCTGTTTCGGGGCAAAGCTCTTGTTCAAACGTAAATTCTATTGGTTTAGTAGCCGTTGATCTAACTTGATATTCTACAATACTATCGCAGCCATATTGATTGGTGAGCGTAATTACATTAGCAGTATTTGAAAAGAATACGTTCCCTCCAATAGTAATTGATTCATTAAAACATAGCGTAGTATCTATATTAGTATAATGTGTCGGATTAATCGTAATCGTATAAAAAATAGTACTATCACAGCCATTAAAGGAGATAGCCGTTCCTGTAATATTTTCTACCCCAACAATATCTGTATCAGGTAGTCGTTCTAAGGTAACAATATCTTGGTCAATAGGCAGGTCATCTCCTTCGCATACCTCCAATGGGATCATCTCTACAATTTCTTCTTTAAGAAATAAATCTACAGTCACGGTACTATCACAACCATTCACACTACCTCCTTCAAAAACATAGACATGTGTACCAGTAGCAGCAAAAATAGTATCGCCAATAGGATATACATCCTCGGCACATAAGGTATCAAAAAGTAAAGTGTCAAGGCTGGCAAGTACGGTCAAATCTACTATCACGGTACTATCACAACCATCCGCAGCTGTGAAAACTCTACTAAAAATGCTAGTCTCAGTAGCAGTAGTATCCCATATCTCAAATGGTGGATCATTATCACATATCGTTTCTGTAATGATAGTTTCTATTGGATCTCTTATTTCTAATTCAAATCTAACAATAGTCAAACAACTATCTTGTCCTCTCAAGAATACTATTTTTTGACCAGAGGTATGAAATATGGAATCACCAAGTGCGAAGGTTTTCCCTGCACATATAGATTCAGAAGGAAAGGTAAGTTCTTGGGCATTTTCAATTGTTAAATCATAGGTGACTATACTATCACAGCCATTTACAGATTTGAAAGTATATTCATGAATACCAGTCGTTGAAAAAGAGGTGTCTAATCTCCCAGTATTTTGATCAAAGATGCTAATAAATTTACCCGTACAGTGGATGATTGTTTCCTCCTTCCGAATTGGAGCCACAGTTATTACCTGACAAAAAGGATCAATGGAGTTATTATTACAAGACGCTGTAGAGGTGAGGCATAAATTGTAAGTACCATCCCCATAGTCTTCCCAATTTATATCAATATTTTCTTGATCTGAAATACCAACGCCATCTAATTGCCATTCAAGAGAATTTATACCAGAAGAAATAGTAGAAGTATAGGACGTATTTACAAGTGCACAAACACTAGATTCTCCATCAAAACTAATTGTACAGTTTTGTGCAACAACTTCTTGGACAAAGAAAGTCGTAAATAGAAAAAATATAAGTAATTGAAGTGGCTTCATAAGTATACCCCCTACGATGTAAGGATAGTTATTTGTTTTTTAGGAATCGTAGGCTGTAATTAAGGCAAAATACTGGTTGGACGGAATTGGGGCGTGTGCGTAATATTCAATAAAAATATTATAACAGTCAAATAGAAATATTTTTTATATCTAATAAAACAGTCGAATATTATAACGAAGAAATCAGCAGAAAGTTGTAATTTATATGTCTCTGGGAGCAGAGTTAAGTGACGATTTTGAAGAACGGAATTTGGTTACAAGCTATAGAGTATTTTTTGCAGCCATTGCCCCCCCCCTTTAGTCATCACCTTTGGTTTGCTAACTTTTTTCACGCCAACAGCAGAAATTTTGTCATAAAACACAAAGTTTTAGTCGATTAAAATGGTAATTAGGACTGTTTTCCTTTAGTTTTGAATAACTATCGGGTGCTTCTATACGTTTAGTAATGATAAAACAATAACTTGAACATCTAGGACGGAATCTTTTGCCCTCATTTTCTCTTAAAAAATACTTCCGTAGCTAGGCTATGCAAGAATTTTTTAAGAAAAACTGAGAACAAAATCTGCTCGTCCAGATGACCAACTTATTATTTCATCGTTACTTAGGATGTAGAAATATTACTAAAAACCTTGACAAGTTTATTCAAATACTAAAAGTCGTTGACACTTTTAACTTCAAACTCAACTTATGACGTTGACCTTAAAACAGGCTGTCAACATCTCGTTTTGAAGTTGAAGTTGAGATTGAAGTTGATTTTTAAAAAAAACAACTGTCAACCATCTGGATAAACTTATCAAAATGTAGGCTAAACCATGTAGAACAGAGAGTCGAGAAGAGAAAGGTGTCACGCTCAGAAAATAACGAAATTTCATTATTTCATACCTACGTGCTTTGGTTCAAACGTAATCTGTCTCTATTCCCCGCCCGCCTGACGACAGTCGGGCTGGTCTGCTCTCGCTTCTCTGTTCTAGAGATTTTAATTATCCTGTTTAGCAAATACTTTCTTCAATAAATCAGAAGTTCTAGCCGATACATTTGTACGAATATTAGCCTCTTCTTTTTCTACCATAGAAAATAAGCCTTTCAAA
>CAKZUM010000429.1 GCA_937921525.1 uncultured Saprospiraceae bacterium | reverse complement strand
CGTCAAGATGCTATCACAACCATGTGAACTTGAAATAGTACTGGAATACGTTCCCTCTGTAGAATAAGAAACTCCATTAAATAAATATGCACTACCCTGACAAATCGTTTCATTAAGTATTGTTGATTCAATCGGGTGTACCGTCAAGTTCAAAGTGACTGTGCTATCGCAACCTTCTGTTGTCAATAAATTTGCCGTATAGCTACCTGTTGTATTATAACTTGTTCCATTAAAACTATAGCTACTATTTGCACATATCTCTTCCGTCAAAGTGCTTGTCTTTTCTGGATGTACCGTCAAGTTCAAAGTGACCGTGCTATCGCAACCTTCTGTTGTCAATAAATTTGCCGTATAACTACCTGTTGTATTATAACTTGTTCCATTAAAACTATAGCTACTATTTGCACATATCTCTTCGTTTAGCGTAGTTCCAAGTATCGAAGTCACTGTCAAATTTAAGGTCACAATACTATCACAGCCTGTTACCGTTGTAAGATTAGCAGTATAGGTTCCCGCTGACATATAAGTAGATCCATTAAAGTCGAAGCTTTCGTTTACACATATTGCCTCATTTAGTGTAGTAGTTTTGGCGGGATTAAGAGATAGATTTAATGTAACTATGCTATCACAGCCCTCTGCTGTTAAAAGATTTTCCGTGTAGGTACCTGCTGTAGTGTAATTGACCCCATTAAATAAATAACTACCATTATCACAAATCTCCTCATTAAGGATCGTATTTTGAGTTGAATCAATTGTTAAGTTTAAAGTAACTATACTATCACAGCCAAGTACAGAGATAAAGTTTTCACTATAAGTTCCACCTGTAGTATAAGATGTTCCATTAAGTAAATAATTCGTTCCATCACAGATGCTTTCATCTAGTGTATCTCTTTCGATTGGTAATATTATTATCTGTAAGGAGACTATACTATCACAGCCAGAGACGTTACTCAATGTGTCTTTATAAATACCTGCTGTTGTAAGCGATTGATTATTAAAAAAAATGGTAGTTCCTTCACAAATAGCTACTCCAGAAATACTAGAAAGAACAATACCTTCATAATCACAAGGATTATTTGGATCAGTACCATCAATATTTTCTTGTCCATTATTCACACCATCTCCGTCACAATCTGCAAGTGGATCAAGCATACAACTGATATTTACGAATACTGTATCTAATACTACTTCATTATCATTATTGACAACTGTGTAAAATACTGTATCAATTCCTGAATAAGCACTGGATGCTGTGTATGTTAATGTACTATCATTATCATAACTATAGGAGTTAGAACTTGGATTGTTTCCAATACTATTGACCCACAACAAGCTTCCGTCTGGATCTACATTATTAGCTAAAAGGTTTAAAGTAACAGTAGCCCCCAATGCTAAGTCAACATACTCGTTTCCTTGTGTTGGTGGATCATTAACGGGTATAACTGTTATAAAAACACTATCGAGCGCACAGCTACTAGGTGAAACAGTATCACATACACTATAAATAATCGTATCCAATCCATTAAAATTCAATGGTGGTAAATAATTGAAAGTACTAGGTGTTATGTTAAAAGAAACGGTACCACCTTGTTCACTACTTGAAGGTATGACAGTTAGGATATTATCTCCATCTATATCTATATTGTTCAATAAAACATTGGGGGTAGTTGTACTAATATCTTCTAATGTACTGGCTATCTCGTTTCCTTGTGTTGGAGGATCATTAACAGGTAGGACTGTAATAAAAATACTATCTGTATTGTATTTGACAGGATTTCCATCATCCTTAACAGTATAAAAAGCTGTATCAATGCCATTGAAGTTGGCAGGAGGAAAATAGATTATCACACTATCTGTTATCGTGTTATGGCTAATGATTCCACCTTGACTAGTAATTGCCGTTAATGAATTTAAACTGACAATGTCTCCATCTATATCTGTATTATTTAATAAGATATTTACCCCTGTGAAGGTATCTTCATCAAGACTTATGTATTCATTTCCTTGTGCAGGAGGATTATTAATGGCATTAATTATAATACTAGAGTTTCGAAAGGAGGTAGTGGAAGAATGATCTAAAAATAAAGAACCTTGATTACCTGTAGTAGTAAGTAATTTATCAATAATAATGGTTTCTTTGCCATTCGCACTAAAAGTACTAAGATTACCATATCCAGTTGGTATCGTGTTTGTTATATCCGCTACATTAGCCCTGTATATCCTTACTAAGAGTGCATTATCAGAAATCGCTGTTATATCAGGTGCTATCTGGTAGGGCATAGTCGCTGGAGAATCATGTGTATGTACTTGGATGGGATCGGAAGGATTTACCCCACCATAACAATGCAATAAAACGCCAGCTTTTGTATTTGAAGGTAGTATGAATGTATAAGAAGCAGGCTCTGAATTATTAGCTAATTTATAATATACGGCAGAGTAACCTGCATCTATGAAAGCGACCCCATGATCTAATAGTGTCCATCCTAAAGGAGTGGGTATTCCACTGGTTGACTGGTTATCTGTATTGAAAGTTGCAATCAAAAGATCATTTTCCATAGTACCTGCAGGCACTGGCACTACAATACTATTAGAAATATTTACAGATGCTTCAGTAGCATTCTTGAAAGTTTGAGCAGTAAGATCTGAAAAAAAGAACAAAAGAAAGGCAGGGCTGATGATAATCATAACCCATTTTCTAAAAAGAAAAGAGATATTCAGATATGTTTCTTTATGAGGTATCATGAAGAGTAATCCTATAGCATCTTCTTCTGTAAGTAACAATTTGAATATTAGAAACCGAAGTGCTAATAAATTCAATTTCAAAATTAGTGAACTCACAAAAGCGACACCTAAGAACCCGTAATTTAATTGTTAAAATGATTAAATATAAAGAGAGATCAACACAATGGGGGGAAGGAGAGGGAGTCTATATGGAAGTTGTTTGAAAATATATTTTCAAACAACTACTATTAAAAAGAGTCTAAGGAACGACGCACAAATAACTTTTACATTTAAAATGGTCTTTTGTCCTTTATACTGCCTTGAAAAAATGTTCATTTATACCAGATAAAATCTCATTTTTTCAAGTTGTCTAAAGTAAAAAATCTTCATTTTAAATCG
>CAKZUM010000428.1 GCA_937921525.1 uncultured Saprospiraceae bacterium | reverse complement strand
AAAATTTCTGCCATCTGCCTCCGCCTTTTAACTACCTGGTATTCAATAGTCTTTTCTGATAGCCTGACGCCTATGGGCTTCGCCTTCAAAGTTAGTACAGATATTCTAACGAATAAAGAAAACCTTGCAATTACTAGAATGGCAAGGTTTTCCTTTGAGATTTTATTTATGAACAAGTCTACTATAAATTTTCTTCTGTATTTTTAATTACCTTCAAACTCAAATCCATACTTTGTGCAGAATGCGTAAGCGCACCAACAGATACAAACTGAACCCCTGTCTTAGCAATTTCTCTAACTGTATAAATATTTACGCCACCAGACGCTTCCGTTTCAAAACGGTCTCCAATCGTTGCCACCGCCTCTTCTAATAAAGGAATTTCAAAATTATCCAACATGATACGATCTACTTTTCCCACTTCCAAAACCTTATGCAATTCTACTAAGTTTCTAACCTCCACGGTTATTGGTAAAGATAAACCGTTTGCTTTTTGGTATTTTTCAACAGACAAAATAGCTTCTTGGATGCCACCACAGGCGTCTATATGATTGTCTTTAATCATCACTCGATCATATAAGCCGTGCCGATAGTTATGACAGCCTCCTAATTTTACTGCCCATTTTTCTAAAAAACGTAGCAATGGCGTTGTCTTCCGAGTATCTATTATTTTAACAGGTAAGTCTTCTACTTCAAATTTAAAACGATTGGCCATCGTGGCAATACCACTCATTCGTTGCATAGTATTTAATATCAATCGCTCTGCCTTTAATAAAGCTTGAGAATTGCATTCTACAATAAAAGCTATATCACCAAATTGTACAGCCTCGCCATCTTTTTTGAAAATTTCTAAAGTAGCAGTAGGGTCTACAATTTTAAAAGTACGGATAGCTACTTCCATTCCAGCCAATACACAATCATCTTTTACCAATAATTTCGCCCTGCTTCTATCTGTCGGATCAATACAAGCTAAAGAAGTGTGATCTCCATCTTGCACATCTTCTATCAATGCTTGATTGATAAAATTATCTAGCATTTCTTCTGTAATCTGAGTACCTGGAATTGTTGATTGAGCCATAGTTGAATGGATTTTTTAAAAAATCGTGACGAAGATACCAATTTACTACATAGCAGTCTTATTATTAAGACGTATTTTTGCTTTATTTGGGAACAATCCTATGATAAAAAGTATTAGACTTGGAGTAGTTCAAATTTACAGCCATCTGAAAATATCTTTTTCCGCTATTTTTAAATACAGCAATAGATGCCTATAGCAATGTCCAAAAAGAAAACACTTGCGCTTATTCAACAACCCATTGCAAAAGAAATGCGCTCCTTTGAAAGTAAATTCAAAGAGACCATGTCTAGTGATGTGCCTCTGTTGGACAAAATTACCTATTACATCGCTCGTAGAAAAGGGAAGCAAATGCGGCCTATGTTTGTTTTCTTATCCGCAAAATTATGTGGGGAAGTATCGGAATCTACCTATACGGCGGCGGCTTTTATTGAAATGATCCATACCGCAACTTTGGTACACGATGACGTGGTGGATGATTCTAATGAACGAAGAGGTTTTTTCTCTATCAATGCTTTATGGAAGAATAAGATTGCTGTATTAGTTGGAGATTTTATTTTATCCAGAGGGATGCTGATTGCTATAAAACGGCAAGAATTTCGCTTATTAGAAATTATGTCCGAAGCGATTGAGCGCATGAGTGAAGGAGAATTATTACAGATTGAAAAAGCGCGCCGACTAGATATTGAAGAGTCCATTTATTATAATATTATTAAAGGGAAAACGGCTTCTTTATTTGCCTCTGCTTGTGCTGCGGGCGTGGCTTCTACTACTAAGGATGAAACCCTTATCGAAAGAGCAAAAGAACTAGGGGAACAACTAGGCATGGCTTTCCAAATCAAAGATGATTTATTTGATTATGGAACGGATGCCGTTGGCAAACCTGTGGGCAATGACATCAAAGAAAAAAAGATGACTTTACCACTTATCTTTGCCCTCAATAATGCACCAAGAAGCACCAGAAATAAAATCATCAATATCGTTAAGCGCAATAATAATGATCCTAAAAAAGTAGCGGAAGTGATTGACTTTGTAAAAGGTAGCGGTGGACTGGAATATACGCAAGAGGTCATGTATCAATACCGCCAAAAAGCATTTGATATTTTGGCAACTTTCCCAGATTCTCCTGCTCGTACTTCTTTGAAAGATTTAATTACTTTTGTTACGGAGCGGAAAAAATAGATCGCTGCGCTGTCAGATCACCTTGTTGTCAGACCGCTGCGCTGTCAGATCGCCTACGGCTGTCAGACGTATGACGTGGACCACGGGATGTAAGTGGATTCGATTAAATTCTTAATTTATCCAGCAACGGGAAGTTGCGGGATAATACTGCACCCAAAAAGAGAACTACTGATCGGCTGTCAGACGTATGATATTGACCACAGGATGTGGCAAATTGCGATCTATGTCAAAATCTAGGAGTCAACATCATACATCTGACTTCTGACAGCGCAGCGGTCTGACAATAAAATGATCTGACAGCAAAGCGATCTATAAAAAAAAATCAATGAGAGACCTACAACGTACCAAAGCCCAGCTATCAAGAGAAGCGATAGGGCGCCTATATATTTCGATGCGGCACTTGTTTATTCGAGGCAGCTATAAGCCTTTGGGGGTATCAGGAGAAGCAATGATCGAAGCTTTACAAGCGTTAGAACCAGAGATTTATGGATCTATTAATGATCCAGAAAAGGTAGAACTAAATGGTTTGTTTTATGTATTTCAGCGATTGCCAGAGGGAATAGAAGAATGTCGGTATGTAAAATTAATTTCTAGGGAAGGCTTTGAGACCTCTAACTTTCCTGCTATCGTTCCTGCCAAAAGAAGACGAGATTGTTATCGAATAGATGAAGAGCAAATGTTTGTGGAAATGACCAGAGGGCGTAGTGATATTTATGATATTTTGACCCACCTTACTTTCTTATACATAGAGGCAGAAAAGATCCGAAGGAACAGTATTAACCATCGAGGAGAAAAGAAACGAGAATGGTTAATGCTAGAAGAAGCCGTCAAAAAAGAAGCGGCCAATGAAGATTTTAATGAGAACGTTGCCTATACTTATTTGAGCACTATACTAGGAAGAACTTATGATGAAACATTAGCTGCTTGTGAACGCTTTTCTAATGCCTCTAAGGTGAACAGTATTTTTCATATTGTCTACTGGCTAGGTAAACTTTCTATGGAGGAACATTTTGAAAAAAATGATCGAGAAATCACCTTCTCTTCTTCTTTAAGAAAGAATATTGGACATCATGTGTATGGAGAATTATGGGCGCAACATATCAAATCTTTTTTACAAGAAAAGGATTTATTAAATAGGCCGATACATATTATTAGTGCCAACCTGCATAGTGTTATGAACTCCTTATATGGCGCAGCTGTAAAAGGAAGCAAAAAGAAAAAGCAGCCTTTAGAGGAAATTGCCCTAGCTATAAGCGACAGTGATACCTTAAGCAATAAAGTAAAAAGTTATGCGCTAAAAAATGGTATGTACGAAGTGGAAGATACTAGTGGAACTAATATCGCCGTTCAAATTTTTGATACAACCCAACTTGATCTAAATACCCTACCCACAGATATTTTATACGACAAAAAAATCTTACAAAAGAAACAACCTATTCTCCTTGTCATGGATTATGCCTTTGGCGAACAGGCGTACGAAACAATGGACGAATTGCTAAAACCTTATGACTGGAAAGAGGAGAAAATCAAATTAAATATTGAGTCGATTTCCATCATGGGCAAGGCAGGTATTCTTGAAGGAGGCAAAGGAGATTTGATGATTCCTACCGCTCATGTATTTGAAGGTACTGCCGATAATTATCCATTTAAAAATGCCTTTTCGGTAAAGGAATTTGAAGGTCATGACATCCCTGTTCTCGGTGGGCCGATGATTACCGTCTTAGGCACTTCGCTTCAAAATGAAGACATTCTAAGATACTTCAAACTATCTTCTTGGCAGATTATTGGCTTAGAAATGGAAGGCGCACATTATCAAAAAGCTATCCAAGCCGCTTCTAAAATAAGAAATAATATCTCAGAAGATGTGATTCTTCGATATGCTTATTATGCTTCTGATAATCCTATAAAAACGGGTAGCACTTTAGCTTCTGGAAGTCTGGGGGCAGATGGAGTAAAGCCCACTTATTTGATTACGCAGAAGATATTGAGTCATATATTTTTGGGGTCTAAGTAATGGATCGTCGAGGTTTGTAACCTCGATGCAGTATGATTATCATATAGCATCGAGGTTACAAACCATAGCCGTCAGGTTAAGAGACGGACTCTTAGTAGCAGACACTTAGAAAGTGGCTGATACTTTGGATCTACGAAAAGGTGTCAGCCATTTTTAAAATGTCTGCCACCAATAATTCGTCGTTAATGACCTGATTATCAAGCGCTTTTTCTGATAGCCTGACGGGTATGGTTACAAACCTCGACGATCACACGTTAGTAAACGTCACTTCTAGCAAAATCCTAAAATCCAACCATCCTAAAAATCCTAGTCCGTTTTCACCTCTAAGATGCGCCCATAAGACAGCTCAATCCGCTCTCGACTAACCGTTCCTTCCTCCACCATCTTCACAATGGCCTTCACCGCCCTAGCTGGAATCGTCTCATCATACTCAATATTATTACCAAAGACCAAAACATCCACCCCTGCCTCAATGCTCTTTTGTAAGATAGTTTCAAAATCATAAATAGCATTGACCGCTTGCATTTGTAAATCATCCGAAAAAACAAGGCCCTCGAACTGCCAATCTTCTCGGAGTATTTTACGAATTACTTTTTCAGATAAGGTAGCAGGGTAGATCGAATCTAGTTGATTATTTTTGACATGGGCCGTCATAATCGCCACCTGATAATCTAATGCACTAAGTGTTTTAAAAGGGGCTAGTTCTTCCGCTTGCCAATACTTTGTAACATCTGTAATACCATAATGCGAATCTGCATCCGAGCTGCCATGCCCAGGAAAATGTTTGAGTGTAGATAAAATACCTTGGGCATCCTGTTCTTTGATCCAAGCCGTGGCATGTTTAACCACTAATGCTGTTTTATCAGAATAACTTCGTTCATACTTTCCGATAACTGGATTGTCTTTGTTCAAATCAATATCTACCACAGGTGCAAAATTGACATTGAAGCCTAAGGACTTTAATGTTTCGGCATTCTGCACTGCATAATATCTAGTCGAATCAATATTATCTAGGGTGCCTAAATATTTTGCCGTCACATTATTTGGGAATCCATATTTAGCTTTTAAACGATTGACTTTTCCGCCTTCTTGATCTACTGCCATTAATAAAGGAATAGCAGCGTGCTTCTGCAAATCGGAAATCAGTTGCTTAACTTGGGCTGGAGACGCTACATTTCGATATGCCTTTTTAGTGGTCACATCGTAATCAAATAAAACAATTCCTCCTACATAATCTTCCTCTATTTGTTTTAAAAATGCAGGACTAACTTCTTCTATCGTCATACCCTTTACACCGACCATAATCATTTGACCGATCATCGTTTCTAGGCTTGGGGTGGTATTCGTTGGTGTTGTAAGAGTTGTTTTTTTTGTGTCGGACTGGCAAGAATAGTTTGTAAAAATAAGCGTCCATAAAAAAAGAAATAGTGATATTCTCATATAAATGTTTTTTCAAAAACAGTAAAAGTATTTAAAAATCTCGATAGTGTAGAACAATACCCCCATTCTATTAGTTGTTTACAAATACACTTTGTAATTGTCATCCATGAAATACAGTATCAATCTGCTTCTATTTATTTTACTGACTGTAACTGGCTTTAGCCAAACTTTCCAACAACCACCAACAGGTCCTGGTAGTGCCACTTATACGCATGATTCTGTGACTGTTTTTGACTATGCACAAAAACAAGATGGGTACTGGATATTTGAACCTACTGCGCCAAAGCCTGAAAAGGCAGATGTGATTGTTTTTTTACATGGATATGGAGGGTACAATCCTATGATCTATGGACAATGGATTAAACATTTAGTGCGACAAGGAAATGTCATCATCTATCCGAGATACCAAAAAAACATGACGATTCCTCGACCAAAAAAATTCTCGCCAAATGTGGTGACTGCCATCCAAGGCGCCATCACTCAATTACAGAAGGATCAACATGTCCAGCCTATACTCGAAGACTTATGTATGGTCGGTCATTCTTATGGAGGAACGATTGCTGCCGATCTTAGTGTCAATTGGAAAAATTATAAAATACCAGAACCTAAAGGCGTCTTCTTATGTGCGCCGGGTACAGGTCCTTTTAAAGCAGGTAAACTAGATTCCTATGAAGCTATGCCTAAAGCATTAAATCTATTAATTTTTTTAAATGAAAAAGATTATGTGGTAGGTGATGAGTTAGGTTTAAAAATATTTGAAACAGCCATACATACGCCTAATAGGAATTTATTAAAACAGTATAAAGATTCAGAGAATAATATCGGAGCGGGCCACAATGAATCCTACTGCGTAGATCTTGATTTTGATAGCGGTGTGCGAAATTATACAACTAAACGTGCTTTACGTATCAGCAAAACAAATGCGGTGGATTATTATGGGTATTGGAAATTGTTTGATGCCCTCCTTACTTGCACTCGTACAGGCAAAGATTGTGATACTGCTTTTGGTAATACCCTTCAACAAAGAAGTCTTGGTCTCTTGCAGGGAAATAAATTGCTAGAATTAGAAGTGAAGATACCCGCTGAACGGCCATTACTTTCTGTTAAGTAATTCGTCTAAAAGTAGCTTAGACCTCTGGTCTGAGTAGCATTAACACGCAACTACTCAGACCAGAGGTCTAAGCTACGGTTCACAAAAATTGTCAAAGAACCAAAAATAATTTTCCTATATTTAAGGCTTAAAGATTAATGTATGAAGTATTTAGTTGTCAGCTTTGTTATTTACTTTGTTTATAAATTTCTCTTTCAGCCTACCTTGAAAGAACCCGATACTAAAACCCGTTATTATCAAGACACTTCTGATAGTAGAAATAAAGGTAAAAATCCAAGGGCGAATGAAGAGGAATATACGGACTATGAAGAGGTAGATTAACTAAATAAGTGGATTTGAACTAGATATATGACTTTGATTTTGAATTTCAGTCCAAGAACATCGTTATTCTTTAGTTAAAAACTCTTGCCCCTTCTTTTATTTGGAGAACTATTTGCATAAATAATGGTATATTTAAGGGAAAGAAGCAGCCATTTTAAAAATAAGCACTCTTTAAATACGTTTTAGAGTAATTCAGGAACATCGCAATCAGATTTTGGCGAATTAAAAAGACCATAACATAAAAAAGCAACATATGAAGTTTAGAGGTTTTGTCCTATTTGTATTTGTAGCCCTTATTGGATTAGTAGCGGCTTATTACCCCCCCAAAGTAGATAATGCGCAAAAAGAAGCCATTTTAATACAAACTATTTTAGATGGTTTAAAGCAATTGCATTATAACCCTGTTGAGCTAGATGATGATTTTTCTGCAAAATTGCATGATATATACCTTGAACGCCTAGACGGTGGAAAGCGTTGGTTAACCCAAAGTGATATTGACCAATTAAATCAATACAAAGATTTATTGGACAATGAAGCCAATCAAGGTACCTATGATTTTTTGACTTTGTCTATTGACCTCAAGCAAAAAGGTATAGAAAAAACAGAAAAATTTTTCCAAGAAATTTTAGCATCTCCAATGGATTTCACCACTAGTGATGTAGTAGAAATGGATGGAGATAAGAAAAGCTATGCTAAAAATGATGCAGAGCTTCGTGCTAATTGGGAAAAGTCTTTAAAGTATGATGTCTTATCTAGATTAGTAGAAAAAATAGAAACCCAAGAAAAGAAAATTGCGGAAGAGAAAGATAAATTAGAAGGCAAAGTGGCTTCTACTGTAGATGCAGTTATTACTGATTCAGCGACGGAAGGAGAAGATAAGGAAGAAGAAGAATTCATTATCAAAACAGAAGCTGAATTAGAAGAAGAAAGTAGAGAAGCTGTACTGAAAGTATATAGTGACTGGTATAGTAGATTAGCTAAGAAAAAGCGTAAAGATCACTTAAGTGATTATTTGAAGGCATTTTCTAATGTCTTTGATCCTCATACGGAATATTTCTTACCTGTGGATAAGGAAAATTTTGATATGAGTATGTCTGGTAGATTAGAGGGTATTGGTGCAAGATTACAAGAAACGATTGAAGAAGGCGCGAAAGTTGTCAGCATTGTACCAGGTGGTCCAGCATGGCAAGGAAAAGTCTTAGAAGTAAATGACCTTATTCAGAAAGTAGCACAAGATTCAGATGGAGAATGGGTAGATGTAACTGGTTGGACGATCAATGATGTGGTTCAAAAAATTAGAGGTAAGAAAGGAACTAAAGTTAGACTAACTCTAAAGAAAGTAGATGGTTCAATTGTAGAAACAATCATTACTAGAGATGAAATTATTATGGATGAAGGTTTTGCAAAATCTTCTATCCTTGATATTCCTGATGCGGTAGATAACATTGGCTATATTCATTTGCCGCGTTTCTATGCGGATTTCAAAAAGTCTGATGGTCGTCAGTGTGCAGCGGATGTTGAGAAGGAAATTGCTAAATTAAAAGCAGAAAATGTCAATGGTATTATCCTTGATTTAAGAAATAACGGTGGTGGTTCTTTAAGAGATGTAGTGGATATGTCTGGCTTATTTATTGAGCAAGGACCAATTGTTCAAGTAAAATCTAGAGAAGCAGCAGCGGAGGTCTTATCAGATAGGGATGCTAACGTTCAGTATGATGGGCCACTTATCGTGATGGTTAACTCTTTTAGTGCTTCTGCTTCTGAAATTTTAGCAGCTGCCTTGCAAGATTATGATAGAGCTGTGATCGTTGGTAGTGATGCTACTTTTGGTAAAGCTACAGTACAGCGATTTTTCAACTTAGATAGAGCGATTAGAGGTCATAGCGAAATCAAGCCTTTAGGAGAGATCAAGTTGACGATGCAGAAGTTCTATAGAATTGATGGTAGCTCTAATCAATTGAAAGGCGTACAACCAGATATTGTTTTCCCTGAGCTTTATGATCAAATAAAGACTGGTGAACAGGAGTACGAAACGGCTATGACTTGGAGTGAGATTGAGTCTGTGCCACATAGCCAATCAGTCTACCACCCTGCTTCGATGTCTTCTTTAAAAGCGGCTAGTGCTTCTAGAATTGCACAGAACACTACTTTCCAGAAAGTAAAAGAGAACGCCACTCGTCTAAAGACGCAAAGAGATCAAACGGCTTACTCTTTAAATATGGAAGAGTATAGAGCATTTAAGAAAAAGCAAAAAGCAGAAGCAGATAAGTATAAAGATTTATTTGATGAAGCGATCCCTGGTATGAATGTTAGAAGCCTTGATGCCGATAAGGACTATATCAATGAAGATGAGTCTAGAAAGGCTCGTTTCGATGATTTCTTAGAAGGATTGACAAAAGATGCTTACTTGGAGGAAACGCTTTATATTATGAAGGATATGATTAAGTAAGAGTGCTTTTGTTAAAACGGTAATACCGTTAAATAAAAAAGGTATTGATTTGTATAAATCAATACCTTTTTTATTTGAATTAAGCATCCACATTAGATGCCTAATTACTCATTTTCTTTTTGTCATTGACACAAAAAGAAACAAAAAAGTCTAGTCAAAAAGCTGTCCCATCCGCAAGCGGTTCGGGAGTATACTCCCTCATCTCCGGTCAGACAGTTTTTTGACTGGCCATCCCGCCACGTGATGTGTTCCTCGATGGAATTAAATATTGTCTATTTTTAAACGAAATACATCTCTATTCTCTGCTCTCACTTCTCTATTTTAAAACAGGTATTCTTCTAAAACAAATCCTCATATTCATTAGAATTATTAGATTTTGGTTGAGCCTGCTTTACTTTAGGTTTGATGGGTGGTAACTCTACTAGATCTTTCTCGTTAATTAAAGTTTCTCCATCTGGCACAAAATCTTCTTCCACTTCTTCGTATTCCGTATATTCTCCGTTTACTTTTTTATCCATTTGTTCTTTCATAGAACCGATCTTTTTCTTTACTAATGCTTTACCAAATAAGAAAAACGCAACTACTGGATATACAAAAAAGGTAACGACACTCGCCCCTAGACCATACAAAGGGTTCATTTTAAACAAGCCCAAGACCCATTTTCCATAATCTACTACCACTTTATAGTCTATAACAAGCGTTGCTAAAAATAGAAAAGGAGCAATCCAATAAACTAAATTAAAAGCAATTCGCGCAAGAAAAAATAAAACAATTAACGCACCTATCGCCATTGCTATAAAAGTCAAATTACCTAAAGGATTACTAGAACCCCGCTGTTTCTGTTGATTAGCCATTGATCTGTTTGTTGAAGTTTTATACTAATAGTATTATTCAATAATTAAAAATACATACTTCTAGGGAATAATGAAATTAGTTACCCTCATTTACATAGATATAAACGCTATAAATCGACTAATATCAGTAGGAATCCTATAAAAGGTTCATTGCCTCATAAGCTGTTTTAGTTAAACCGTATTGGGCAATGTTTTTATACTCCCCCTTGACTTTTATATGCTCTTTCAATTCTCCTTCTTTAATTATATTAACTATCTCTAGTAATAAAATTCTTTTTAATCTCCCTCCCAAATTCCTCAAATAATCTACTGCTTCCAGCAACAATTTCTTTACTATATAGATAGTCCGTACCTCCCCTAAAGTCTGACACCTGTCCACCAGCTTCTTCTACCAATAAAGCCCCCGCTGCCACATCCCAAGGACTCAAACTATATTCAAAAAAAGCATCAAATTTTCCACAAGCGACATAAGCCAAATCAACAGCCGCAGCTCCCAATCGGCGAATGCCTCTAGTATTAAACATGCAATATTTCAAAGTCTCCATATAGGCGTCCATCTGCTCATAATCATAATACGGGAAGCCTGTCGCTATAAGGGCATCTTGCATCGTCTTATTCTTACTGACAGATATGGGTTGTCCATTTAAATAAGCTCCACCCGCTTTCCATGCATAAAAGCATTCTTGCCGATTTACCTCGTATACTACCCCTACTACCGTATTTCCTTTATACTGTAAGGCTACACTGACCGCAAATGTAGGTATTTGGTGTAAAAAATTAGTTGTACCATCTAAGGGATCAATAATCCAGAGATAGTCTCCCTTCTCTTGAGCAATGGTCTCTTCCTCCGTCAAAAAAGTAGCGGTGGGTATTAAGGGTTGTAGGGCAGCAACTAATTGACGCTCTGCTTGTTTATCTACATAAGAGACCAAGCTATTCAAACTCTTGGTTTCTATGTCATTGGATTGCACTTTGCCTAGTTCTGCTCGGATAAAATTG
>CAKZUM010000427.1 GCA_937921525.1 uncultured Saprospiraceae bacterium | reverse complement strand
ATAATTTAGATTGGGAAATTCGTTAAGGGAATTTCCCTCTTGACACTACCCTTACGTTTTTCGCCTTGCATAAAGAAAAAATAACGGCGCATAAAAACGACATTTATTAATGAACCATTCCCTATCACTTTCGAAGTAAATTAAATGTTCGAGCTTAAATACATCTTTACCTTTTTTCTTATAGGCTTGCTTTTAGTGAGCTTTCCATCTTACGCCCATAGTCAAACCGATACGTTGAACTATAAAATGGATTTGAATTTTTCAGGAAGAAGAATTTCGGGAACATTCAGTCAAGTTGTCCTTGGAGGAGGGTTTAATCTTGATGTCTTGTATAAAAATTGGCATCTAGAGAACAATACGACCTATAGATTTAACAAAACCAATACTCGGCTAATTGAAGATAATTGGTATGACTTAGTCACCCTCAAATATTATCCAAAGGGCAATAGGAAACTATACCCAGGGGTGTTTTCTCATTTTGATAATAATTTAATTTACAGAGTCAAAAGTCGGCATAACTACGGAATAGGAGTAGGTTCTATATTGGACAAAGGGGCAATGAGATTATCGCTATTAACAGCTATTGCCAAAGGAAAGTCCACTTACAATGGTTTCGAATTTGCAAATAGTGAACGAGATATTGCTACTCGAAAAAATGGATTGTTTTTATTTAGAATAGATAATGGATATGCTATTGCTAAAAAGAAAATAAATTTCTCTTATCAGTTATTTTATTTTCAATCCTTGAAAGAAAGTGCCGATTATATTTTTCGATTGAATGCTCGAACTAGTTTCAAAATTATTAAAGGCTTATCCTTCTTTGTGGTGTATGATTATCGTTTTGAAAATGTACATTTAGAAACCTTGTCTAATTATAATGATATTGTTCTTTTTGGTATTAACTGGGCATTAAGTAATAAGTAAATAATCTTAACTATTCAGAATAGAGAGTAGAGAAGCGAGACTAAGTAACGACGAAATAATAAGTTGGTCATCTGGACGAGAAGATTTTGTTCTCAATTTTTCTTAAAAAATCCTTGCATAGCCTAGCTACGGAAGTATTTTTTAAGGAAAAATGAGGGCAAAAGATTCCGTCCTAGATGTTCAAGTTATTGTTTTGTCGTTACTTACTACAATGAAATAATAAATCTGCGGATTAACAATCCGCTTTAATGATGAACAATGAATAGGAATCAGTTTATACCATCATTAGATTGGATAAGTACTTATAATAAAGACCAATTTAAAGGAGATTTATCAGCAGGATTAACAGTTGGAGTCATGTTGATTCCGCAAGGAATGGCTTATGCGATGATAGCAGGCTTACCTCCAATTTACGGTTTATATGCGGCTACTATTCCCTTGGTAATATATGCTTTGTTGGGTACTTCTCGGCAGTTAGCTGTTGGTCCAGTTGCGATGGTTTCTTTATTGACGGCAGCAGGTATTGGTACCTTAGCCGATGGCGGAACGGAATTGTATATTCTATTGGCGATTACCTTGGCATTTATGGTAGGGATGATCCAATTTTTATTAGGCGTTTTTAGACTTGGATTTTTAGTTAATTTTTTATCCCATCCTGTCATTAGTGGTTTCACTTCAGCAGCAGCATTAATTATAGGCTTAAGTCAACTAAAGCATTTATTAGGTGTTTCTATGACTAGAACTAATTATGTGCATGAGATTATATTGCAAGCTGTAGCGCAAGCTGGACATATCAATTGGATCACTTTTGCGATTGGAATAAGTGGCATTGTTTTAATAAAAGGAATCAAAAAAATAAGCCCTGCTATACCTAGTCAATTAGTAGCAGTAGTCTTTGGAATTTTAGTGGTCATGGTTTTTGGATTAACTACACAAGGGGTAAAAATAGTTGGAGAAGTGCCAAGTGGTTTACCTTCCTTTTCTA
This sequence comes from uncultured Saprospiraceae bacterium, assembly GCA_937921525.1. Taxonomy (GTDB): domain Bacteria; phylum Bacteroidota; class Bacteroidia; order Chitinophagales; family Saprospiraceae; genus JAFMDF01. The sequence continues at coordinate 1,940 of CAKZUM010000427.1, read as the reverse complement.
TGCCTGATTTTAGTATCTCCACATGGCAAACATTATTCCCTATAGCTACAGCGATTGCCTTAGTGAGCTTTATGGAAAGTATTGCAGTGGCAAAATCCATTCAAGCCAAGCATAAAGACTATGAGATAGTCGCTAACCAAGAACTGATTGCGTTAGGGGTAGCAAATATAGGCGGTTCCTTTTTACAATCCTATCCTGTTACAGGGGGCTTTTCTCGAACAGCAGTCAACGATCAAGCTGGCGCAAAAACAGGCATGGCCTCCATTATTAGTGCAGCTTTGATTGTATTGACTTTGCTATTTTTGACTCCCTTATTCTATTATTTGCCACAAGCCATTTTAGCTTCAGTCATTATGGTAGCTGTTTTTGGACTTATAGATTTTAAAGAAGCCAAACATTTATGGTATGCCAATCGTTCTGATTTCTGGATGTTAGCCGTTACGTTTATAGGCACTTTAGTCTTAGGCATTGAAGAAGGCATTGGACTTGGAGTGATCCTATCTTTGGCAATGATTATTTTTAGAAGTACTCGACCACATATTGCAGAATTAGGAAAAGTACCCAATACCCATTTTTATAGAAACGTAGAACGGTTTAAGGAGGTAGAACAACGAAAAGACAGTTTGATTATTCGTTTTGATGCTCAGCTTTATTTTGCAAATTCTAATTTTTTCAAGGAACAAGTACACACTTTAGCCGCAAAAAAAGGAACAGCTTTAAAAAACATTATCCTAAATTTTAATAGTATCAATGACTTAGATAGTAGTGCCGCCCACATGCTAGAAGAATTAGTTGTCGACTATAAAGAAAATGGAGTAACTATTTTATTTACGGGTGTAAAAGGGCCAGTAAGAGATGCTTTGGAAAGGTCTCATCTTTTAGAGAAAATGGGAAGTCAACATTTTTTTATGAGCGTCCAAGATGCGGTTAATTTTATTGATAAAAAGAAAAATGATTATCCTGTATTGGAAAATTATATTTTACAGACTAATGTATAAAACATTCAATGGCTCTACTGCAAAAAAACAATTAAATGAATCTACAAAATATTATCAATCAAGAAAACGTAAGCATAGTAGATGTTCGACAACCATTTGAGACCTTTCTAGGAAAAGCTAAGGGCGCAATCAACATCCCTCTTGGCAAGATCAAAAGTCGAGTAGAAGAATTTCATCAAATGTCTAAGCCAATCATTGTGTACTGTCGAAGTGGCAATAGAAGTGGACAGGCAATGAAGTATCTCAAAGAGCAAGGTATCCAAGAAGTCTATAATGGAGGTAGTCTTTCGGAAGTGAAAGCTTTATTGAAAAATAAGGTATAAAAAACACGTAACTATTAAGCACTGCATGAAGAACCCACCCCAGCCCTCCCTTAAAAAGGGAGGGAGACGTCTACGATTGAAAAATTCGTTTTGGAGACGAAATATTTTCATTTCAACGTCTCCCCCTCTTCTTAAGAGGGGGTTGGGGGGAGTTCTAATTTGAGTGCTAAATAGCTACAAAAAAAGTTTAAAACAATACCACTGTGATGTACTTCACAGACTTAGCTAGGATACCTACCTATCTTTGTATTATTACTAATCACAAAAAATAAATAGTAATGAAAATCGAACAAATTTATACAGGCTGCTTATCTCAAGGTGCATACTATATTACCTCCAACGGAGAAGCAGCGATCATTGATCCATTAAGAGAAGTGCAACCTTACATTGAGCAGATGGAAAAAGATGGCGTCCGATTAAAGTATATTTTTGAAACCCACTTCCATGCAGATTTTGTTAGTGGGCATGTGACACTTTCCGAAAAAACAGGTGCGCCTATTGTGTACGGGCCTGGTGCGAAAACTGCTTTTGAAGCGATCAATGCAGTAGACAATCAACTTTTTAAAGTGGGTGATTTGACGATTAAAGTCTTACATACTCCCGGGCATACTTTAGAAAG
>CAKZUM010000426.1 GCA_937921525.1 uncultured Saprospiraceae bacterium | reverse complement strand
CAACAGCTAGAGGCAATTCTTGATAAACGGAAGCATCTGTGGAATAGAGCGTTTTCATCAGGGAATCAAAATGAAGTTCGCCTTGTAGTTGTTGACTTAGCTGTTGAAGATGTTTTTCCATTTTTTTGAGTACTGTTTTATATTAAGTGAAACGAACAAAATAACTGCACCTTCTGGCTCAACTTATTTAATTCCTTTCACTTATTTCTTTTTTCCTTTCTTCCCACGTTTGGCCGCTGCCTCTTTCTCCGCCAGCACTTTTTGTTGTTCTTTCATAGCTGCTTCAAGGCGTGACCCAAAGCCGCTCTTTTTCTTAGGCTTTTTCTGGTAGGCGACGAGTTCGTCTTCGATTTTTTGTTTATCAATAATTAATTCTTTCGTACCGATCATTTGACCTACGTTCATTAAATTACTAAACAACATATAGGTCGTCAAACCAGAAGCATAGTTATTAAAGAAGAACAAGAACATCACAGGCATGGCGTACTGCATATACATCATCATCTGCGCTTGCTGGCCGCCCCCCATTGCAGACATATCCATCTGTCGAGAGTTGTAAACCGTATATAAAACAGTCGTTCCTGCCCAGATAATCGTCAGTAAACTGACATGGGAGCCATAAAATGGAATCTCGAAAGGTAAATTATAAAAAGCATCATAAGAAGATAAATCCGTTGCCCATAAAAAAGGCGCTTGTCTAAATTCAATAGCCGCTGGGAAGAAACGGAATAAGGCAATCCAAATCGGCATCTGTGCCATCATCGGTAAACAAGCACCCACTGGGTTTACGCCATATTCTCGATACATTTTCATCGTCTCCATCTGCATGGCCTGCTGATCGTCTTTGAATTTTTCTTTCAACTTCGCCATCCTCGGTTTTAAGACCGCTTGCTTTTGTTGAGAGTAGACCATCTTATAAGTCAACGGATACAGCACCATCTTAATCAAGAAAGTCAACAGCAATATCACCAAACCCTTACTCCCAATAAATTGAGATAAGAAGTTAAATAATGGTCGAATCACCCATCTATTAATCGTACCAAATATACTAGACCCAAAAGGAATCACATCTTCAAAATCTGCCCCAATAGCACGTAATCGATCAAACTCATTAGGCCCCACATACATTTGCATAGCAAAGCCACCATTTTCTATAGGGACTTGAATTTGAGTATTCAATTTCTTTAAATCTGGACCTTCTTCTGGTAGCATCTCTGTAGCTACCAAAGCCGATTTAAAGCTGTTGCCTTCTTTAGCCATGACGGCTGCATTGAAAAACTGGTTAGAATGAGAAACCCACTGTACTCGCTCTTCGTCAATATCGTCTTCATCATCCGTAGCACAGCTACAGTAGCTTACGTCATCATCGGCAGGCTTAAAATACACAGAGGAATAATTCCGTTCATACTTTGTATTCTTTTCTATGCGATCTAAGTAAGTAATCCAGTTTAATTGAATATTTTCCGTATTTAAAACATTACTTAGTCCTTGTAATTTTATATCATAATCTAACAAATAATTATCTGGAGACAGGGTATATTTTTGTTCAAAGTAGCCACCCGTACTAGTTGGCGCTCTAAAGATTATCTCATTGCCATTCTGCGTTCCTTCAAAGAATAAATCGCTAGTTTTAACGCCTCCAGCAGGCAAATTAGCCATCGGCAAAAAGTACTCAAAGCGATTTTTAGTATCTTCTAATAACTTCAAGACGCCCTTAGTCTCTTGATGCAAAGAGTCGGTTAATATTTTAAAATGCTCTTTTAAAATTACTTCCTTGACACGTCCGCCTTTATTAGAAAAGACAACGGTCATCTTATCATTTTCTAAAGTAAAAGTTTGCTCTGTCCCAGAAGCCGCCGTTGAAAAAGGACCATGTGTCGCCATTAATCGAACATCTTGCACAGAATCTGGCAAAGAAGAAAAATCGTTTGATTGGGTTTGGGGAGTAGTTGCGGTTGCTACCTCAGCCATCGCTGGGTTTTCTGCTAATTTTATAGAATCTTGGACGCGCTTATGTTCCGCTATCTGCGCCTCTGTTGGGGCATTTAACTGCGCCCAAAGCATAAATAGCAAAAATATTAGCCCCATTCCTATCAACTGCATTCTATTAGTATTCTCCATTTACTTTTATTAGTTAAATTCTTTGTATTGCCTTTTGTGACAAGTTTATCTAAAGCCAAAAAGTAGTTGACACTTTTTTACCACGGATTCACGGATTTTAAGCGTTCTACTTAGTTTAATCCGTGAATCCGTGGTAAAAAACACAATTAGTGTAAACCTCCTTGATAATCTTGTCCCTTTTTTGTGTAATTTCTCTTTTTCCCTATAAAATTAGGCTGTTAAACGTGTCGGACACCTCCGAAGGTGTCCGACACGTTGGCTACCGTTTCAGTAGTTGATGATCTATAGCTATTTAAATAGCTAGTATTCAGTTGATTAGACCTACTTTTGAAGTCTAAAAAACCTTTACATTATCCAACTAAATCAAATCAAAAGCCTATCAAGCACAAAAACGACGCAAAGGTAAGATTTTGTTCTCTGTTAGTACCAATTCCTTCGATAATTATAATAATATTACAGACGAATCGCCGTTCTTTTTAGTTGAAGTCGTTTTAAAACCTAAA